>JAKQGS010000125.1 GCA_029556045.1 Pseudomonadota bacterium
TATCGGTTGTGCTTCGACCAATACCAAAGAAACAGCCCCTGCGGCAGAGCCAGCCGCGACACAAGCACCAGCAACTCCCGCTGAGACTCAAGCGGATGCCACTCCCAAAGGACCCATGTGCGGCAGCGGCATGCGGGAAGGTATGATGGGACAGTTGAATCTGACTCCTGAGCAGCAGGCCAAATTGGATGCCATGCATAAAGGTATGGATGAAGCCATGACGAAACACCGTGAGGAGATGAAAAAACTGCAGGAGCAGTATCATACGGCCTTTGCTGGTGTGGCCAAGGACAAAGAACTCAAGTCCATCCAGAGCAAGATGAGCAAAAAGCATGCAGCGATGATGGACCTGAAGGCCAGCCATAAGCTGCAAGTTCGCGGACTTTTGACAGCGGAGCAGCGGCAAAAATGGGCTTCTCTCCATGCCGATATGGGTGAATGCTGTGGTATGGGGGATGGCAAAGGAATGGGACATAAACATGGCATGGGCCCTGGCCCCGGCAAAGGCATGGGACCCGGCAAAGGAATGGGACCTGGCAAAGGAATGGGACCTGGCAATGCGCCAGCGACTCAGGAACCAGCCAAGAAGTAACCTCTGGATCATGGTTCTTGTGTGAATCTGGTTTCGATCCATTCCATCGATGATCCGCGTATCCAGGCTTTCGCTGCACAGCGGGATGTCTGGGCGCGGATGAACGGTGAAATCGTGGTGGATAGCGGGCGGGTGGTCACCCGCCTGCTGAAACAAAACATCCTGATTAAAGCCATCTTTGCTTCCCCCGAATATTATGCAGCTTCCACCGATCTGGTGGCTTCTCATCCGCAAACCATCTGTTATGTGGCCCCTCACTCCTTATTGGAGCAGGTGATCGGTCATCGTTTGCACCAGGGTGTTATGGCATTGGCGGAGCGTCCTGCAGATATTGCTCGGAGCCAGTTGGGTCCCCGCATTGTAGCCTTGAATGGCGTCAACAACGCGGAAAATGTGGGCGCGATTTTGCGCAGCGCCCACGCATTTGGTATTGAAGGGATTCTTGTGGATCCGGGCAGCTGCAGCCCATGGGTGCGGCGTGCCATCCGCGTCTCGATGGGATCCGTCTTCAAATTAAAAATTCACCACACCGACGATTTGGCTGGCACCTTGTCCCAATTCATCAGCGATGGATATGCGATTTGGGCCACCGGTGACACCGATCAAGCACTGCGTCCCCAGGATGTTCCGTGGGGAGAACGTGCGGTGCTGGTTTTGGGCAACGAAGATTCCGGTGTGGTGAGTCAAATACAGGCTTTGGCCACAGGGCAGGTGCGTATTCCCATCGCTTTAGGAATCGATAGCCTCAATGCGGCCGTCGCCGCAGGTATTTTACTCTATGCTATGGGCACCCATCCCATTTGACGCGGCTTGCAGGGTGCTTCCGAACCAAAAATGAAAATTTGATAAAAAAAATTTTGACAAGCTCAATACCTTCAGCTAATAATTGGCCAATCGTCCAATACAATTTGCGAGCAGGGGCTGACAGATCCGCTGAAAAGCGGAATCGGGGTCAGGGGGGAAGGGGTTTGTATGAAATCCGGAATGAATCATGGATGTTTCATTCTGGCGGTTGCTTTCTGCACCGCCTGTAGCCAGCACCAACGTGAGGAGCGTCAGTGGGATCGTCCCCATCAACCACGCCAGATCCTGGTGCAGTTCCCCCCAACGATGTCCGATGCGGAAATTTCCCAACGTCTGGTTTCATTTCCGGTTCATGAAATACACCGGTTCGGCCTGTCCGGCCGTACTGTTCAGTTAGAAGTGACGGCCGATGCAGCAGACGGCGATCGCCTGGATCGTCTGGCGGATGAGTTGCAGCAAGAGGCCGGGGCAAAGCATGTTCAGCCCAATTTTCTCTATTCCCTCTACGAAGCCCCTTCTGGACTTCCTAACGATCCCGAATTTTCCCGTCAGTTTGGTCTCCATAACGATGGCTCGCAGGGGGGGAACCCCGGAGCGGATATGGGGATGACGGAGGCCTGGCAGGTCAGTCAAGGCTCAAAGGATATTCTGATTGGAGTTTTGGACACGGGCATCGATACCCAGCATCCCGACCTCCAGGACAATCTTTGGCATAATCCCGGGGAGACCGGGTTGGATGAAAACGGTCAGGATCGTCGTAGCAATGGTCTTGACGACGATCAAAACGGCTATGTGGATGACTGGCGGGGCTGGGATTTTATAGACAATGACAATGACCCCAACGATGAAATCGGGCACGGCACCCACGTGGCCGGCATCATTGCCGCCCAAGGAAACAATGGGATCGGTATCACGGGCGTCAATTGGCAGGCCAGTCTGGTGCCTGGAAAGATTTTCAAGCGGGGCGTGCAGACCGACGAGGCCACCATTGTGCGGGGGATCGAATACTTTACCCGTCTGGGTGTTAGGGTCAGTAATAACAGCTGGGGCGGCAACGGCACGTCCCCACTGATGGAGGAGGCGGTCCGACAAACCGAAGCGGCGGGAATTCTGTTCATCGCCGCAGCTGGCAATGGGACCGTGAACGTGGATTGGGAGCCGGACTATCCCGGTGCCTATGAATTTAAAAATATAGTGGTGGTGGCAGCCACCGACCGACAGGACCAGCTGGGGAGTTTTTCCAATTTCGGCATCAAGTCCGTCGATGTGGCGGCTCCAGGTGTGGATATCTATTCCACGCTGCCCAAGGGACAATACGGTTCCCGCAGCGGCACATCGATGGCGGCACCCTTTGCCACCGGTATGGCCGCCCTGCTGATGAGCATCTATCCGCATGAGACCCCGGCTCAAATCAAGGATCGAATGGTCTGGGGATCCCGGCCAGTGGCAGGTTTGCAGGGAGTGGTCAAAAGCGCCGGGGTCTTGGATTTTCGCTGGGCCATGGGAGACGATGATGGCCAGCCTGGTGCTGTGACCCTTCAGCAGGTTACCGCCCTTGATCATCGGAACGTTCAGGTTCAGTGGCTCAAGGCTGGTGATGATGGTGATCATGGAGAATCTTATCGTTACGACATTCGCCTGAGTCGAAGCCCCATCTTAACGGAACAGGATTGGGAGGCATCCCTCATACCTCAGTGTGGGGGGTGGCAACGCACCGACGATGGCACCTATGCAGTGGTCATTCAGGACTTGGATATTAACCAGTCCGGCTATATCACCCTGCGGGCGGTGGATGATCGGGGCCAAAGGGGGCCACTGTCCATTTCTCAACCCTTTGACGTGGCACCTATTTCAGTGATCTATCACAACGACGGTGGCCAGGCCGAAGGTGTTGTGCTGGATTCCCCATGGGGCATGGAGCAGGATGCACTGGGGGCTTATTTTACCGATAATCCACGCGACCGGGTGATCGGATATGCTGAGTCGTCCATGACGCTACCGCCGATCGCCATCACGGATCAGGGGAACCTGGTGCTGTCGTTTCGTCATTTTTTAGCCATCCATGAACGCTTCGATTATGCCTACGTGGATGTGCGGGTGGATGGGGGTGACTGGCAAAAGGTGGAGGATTATACGGAGTACACGTTTACCAACATCTATGAAGAACTGGATCTATCGTCCTACCTGCAAGGGGGGAGAATGATGCAGGTGCGGTTTCGCATCAAGACCGATCGCAGCTTTTCCTATAAGGGTTGGCGAATCCGGGCCATCAACATTATGCCGAAATCCTCCCTCTCTAAAAGCCAGGACACGGCATTATCCATTGCTGCAAAAATTTCTCTCTAGCGGTACCCTATCTTTATCGCATCGCGGATAAATGAGGGGGTGCCATGGATTCCATCCCGGCAAAGTCGTCACAGAGGGGAAACGTCTATATATGGATGGGGCTTGGGGGCGTGGTGGTGGCCATCGCCGCCTATATTGCTTTTCTGCAGTTCAAACCGACCTACGTGGCGTTAAAACCAACACGCGGACCGATCGTGGAGGCGGTATATGGGCTGGGCACGGTCACAGCCCGTCGGCAGTTTTCCCATAAACTCGCGGTGGCGGAAACCCTGACCAAAGCCCATGTGGCAGAAGGGGATGCCGTTAAAAGTGGCCAGATGCTGGTGCAGTTCAGCGGGGGATCTTCCGTCAAAGCACCGTTTGCCGGCATCGTGACCGCGTTTCCCTTTCACGAAGGGGAAAATGTTTTTCCCCAAATTTCTATCGTCACCATCGAAGACCTCACGGATCGGTATATTAAAGTATCTCTGGAGCAGCAGTCCGCCATGCGGGTGCGGGTTGGACAACAAGCCCGCATTTCCTTTGAAATGATTCGTGGTGAACATTTTTCCGGTGAAGTGACCCATGTCTATCCCAGTGAAGGTCGGTTTTACATTCATGTGGCCAGTGATGCCATTCCTCCGTCGATTCTTCCCGGTATGACCGGTGATATCGCCATCGAAATCGGACGTCGGGACAATGCCCTGCTGATTCCGGTATTAGGTATCTCCGCTGGCAAGGTATTGGTTAAACGGGGCGGTAAACGAGTGAAAATCGACGTCAAGGTTGGCAGTATCGACAGTCAGTATGCGGAAGTGGTGGGGGGCGAGCTGCAACAGGGTGATGAAATTCTGGTACGGAACAATTAATTCCTATGTTTTTTTTAGCTTTTAAACATCTGTTAGCGCGTCCGCGGCAAAGCCTGCTCACCCTGATGGGTATTGCCCTGGGGTGCGCGGCTTTTGTGGCTTTTGCCGGTCTGATGAACGGCTTTCAGGGCTTTATCATCGATCAGTTGGTGAACAACGACGCCCACATCCGTATCTCTGCACGGGACGAGCGCATCGAAGAACATTCCCTTGACGATGCTTTTTTTCCCGGTGCTGAGCACGTGTTTTGGTTATCGCCTCCCTCCGGTCGTCGGGTCAGTGCATCCATTGAAAATCCCGAAGGCTGGTTTCGTCGCATGAGCGAAGACCCGCGGGTCCTGGCATTTTCACCACAGTTAAAAACCCAGGTGCTCCTGCAGCGTGGTGATACCTCGGTGGCTGTGCAGATGATCGGCATGAAACCGGAAAGCCAGCTGCGGGTCACCAATATCCAAAATTACATGCGGGATGGTGACTTTGCCAAAATCGGCAATATGGGCAATCACATCGTGCTGGGGTCTGGCATCGTCAACAAGTTGGGGACGCGGGTCTCTGAGAACATTATGGTGTCGGTGGGGTCCGGACAACCGGAACCATTTAAAGTGGTAGGTATTTTTCACCTGGGTGTCGATGCCTTTGACGATGCTTTGGCATTCGCCTCCTTATCCGATGTGCAGCGACTCAAAGGATCCGCCAGCTCCATCTCCGATATTGCGGTGCGCCTGGTCAATGTTGAGAATGCCCGCAGTGTTGCAGGGGACTGGTCGGTGGCCGCTTGGGACCGGGTGCGCAGTTGGGATCAGATCAGTGCCAATGTGCTTTCGGTATTTAAGATTCAGGATTTCAGCCGCAGTTTTATGACGATTTCGATTTTGGTGGTGGCAGCCTTTGGGGTTTACAACATCCTCAACATTCTGGTGAACCAAAAGAGGCGTGACATCGCCATTCTGCGTTCGATGGGATTTGACGAGGGGGATATCATGTCACTCTTTTTAACCCAGGGCCTGACGCTCGGTTTTTCCGGTGGGGTGGTGGGTTTGTTTTTTGGGTATCTGCTTTGCCTGTACCTGGCGACTTTGGAGGTTGGTGGTGGTGTGGAAAAAATGGTCATATCCTATGATCCTTGGATCTATATCACCGGATTTTCTCTGTCGCTTCTGGCCTCATCGATCTCCAGTGTTTTGCCCTCGCGGGCTGCCGGCAAACTCAATCCCATCGAAGTGATCCGGAGTGGAGGTTAACCCGTGGGCATTGTGGCGGAGGGCATCACCAAATCGTTTGGAGTACCGCCGGTCTCCGTTTTGAAGGATATTACCCTGTCGATCGAATCCGGGGACTTTGTATCGCTGACGGGGCGGTCCGGCTCCGGCAAAAGCACGCTGCTCTATATCCTGAGTTCCCTCGACGATCCCACTGTGGGGACGGTGCGCATCGATGATCAATACTATGACAGGATGAAGCACAAAGACCTCCATCACTTTCGCAACGTCAAAATGGGATTTGTGTTCCAGTTTCATTATCTCCTGCCCGAATTGTCCGCCGCTGAAAATGTCCTGATGCCAGCCCGGAAGCTGAATCTGCATCAGGATAAAAAGGCTTATGCATCGGAGCTTTTGGACCGTTTTGGCCTGAAAGATCGGTTTCATCATCTGCCGCGACAGCTCTCGGGTGGGGAACAGCAACGGGTGGCTATCGCCAGGGCATTGATCATGAACCCATCGTACCTGTTTGCGGATGAGCCCACCGGCAACCTCGACAGCGTCAATGGCGACATTGTGATGAATATTTTTCGCGAGATCAACGCACAGGAAAAAACCACGATCGTGTATGTGACCCACGATCGTGGTTATGCGGAGCTGGCCCGTCAAACTTTGCAACTGGTGGATGGGCAGCTGATGCCTCCTCCATCCTCCGGCAAGGAGATTAGATAGGCTGGCAATTAAAGCGGAATTTTTCCCAATTGCCGATGGCAGTGGCATCGGTATGCATCACGTCGGAGATGCGACCCCCGCCGCCCACTGCGGTTAGATAGTTGCCGTTAATGGTCTGGATGGCGTACCAGCCGCCACCCAGAGAGATCAGGGTGAATTTTTCCCAGGCTAACAACTGTGTCGCATCGGAATGGATGGCATCGGTGATGCGCCCGCCTCCACCAACCGCCGTCAGATAGTGCCCGCTATCGGTTTGGATGCCATAACGGATCGGTGAGCTGCCATCGCCGGAATCGATCAGTTTGAATCGTTCCCACGAGCCAATACGCACGGCATCTGTATGCAAAACATCCGTGGTGCGTCCACCGCGACCCACCGCTGTAAGATAGTTACCGGTATAGCTCTGGATGGTGCAACTCAATGGAGCATTGCGTTTCACCGCGGATTCCTGCGCCTGATCACCAGCGCTGCCACAGCCGATCGTTAAAAGGGAAAGGAGAGCAGAAAGTGCGATTGTCAATTTCATGGTGTATCCTCCTCAAGTGAACTGACAGTTGAGGCATGACTACTGCTCTCGCGAATGAACCACAAGCACGTTTTGCAAAATGATGAATTACCCCCAGAACGAATCGGGGGCAATCCATCTTGCGCTTCAATGAATTGGCGGTACTTCCATCACCAGCATAGCACCGGACTCTTTTGCGACAATATTGAGCATCGGCGTGTCCAGGATTCCCAGACCATCGCGAGGGCTCATGCTTAAGTCATTCACGGCCCAGCTACCGGACACCGCAAACAGATAAGCCCCGTTGTTATTGTTATACAGGTGGTAGGGGATCTCCTGTCCTGCTTTGAGATCCACCCATGAAAAGAATGCATCTTGATGGATCATCAAGGATTCCTGGCGTCCGTCCGGCGAAACCAGCAACTGCCATTGCCCCGGCTTGCGGGAAGCGGAAAAATCTTTTTGATCGTAGCGGGGTTTGACCCCGGTTATTTTTGGCATCACCCAGATCTGCAGCAATGTGGCCGGCTCATCCGGTGAGGGATTGAACTCCGAGTGCTGAACGCCGGTCCCTGCGGACATCACCTGAACCTCACCAGCGCGAATCACATAGTGACTGCCCATGCTGTCCTTGTGCTCCAGTCTTCCGCTGAGAGGAACGGAAATAATCTCCATGTCCTTGTGCGGGTGGGTGCCAAACCCCTGAGCGGCATCGATCCAATCATCATTGATGACCCGCAGTGCCCCGAAGTTCATGCGGTTGCGATTGAAATAATCGGCAAAACTAAACGTATGGTAGGACTTGAGCCAGCCATGATCAGCATATCCTCGGGTCGCAGCTTCGTGTTTCACGTGGGTCATGTTTGTTCCTCCTCATATTCCACTGGACAAACCCAATGTAAGGCAAGTAATTACTTTTGGGAAGTAGGTACCCATCGGTTACTAGGCATGAGGATATTCATGAAGAAAAAAAAGCCGTTACCCCCTCCTTCACCGCAATGCCCCCTAGCTCCCTGCGTCCGGTTACTCGCGGGTAACTGGACGGTGGAAATCATTTACTACCTCCAAAAAGGTTCCCTGCGGTTTGGGGAGTTGCGCCGTGCCTTGAACGGGGTGTCCGCAAAAGTGTTGACCCAACGTCTTAGAGAGTTGGAAAGCCGCAGCGTGATCTGGCGAGCTGTGACCCCCTCCACGCCCCCCACCGTCAGCTATGGACTCACCACCATCGGTTACGAATTGATTCCCATCCTCCAGGCAATGATCACGGTAGGGGAAAAGATCAACCGACGGCAGGCGCTGCGTGATGCCTCAATCAATACAATCGAAGCTGTCGAAGCAGCTGCCAATTAACTGACTTATATCAACCCCGTTACATTGAGATCACCGTGAAGAAAAAAGTGCATCGGAAAACCACAGACGAAAAGAAACCAAACTCCGCCCCAACAGCGGGATGGAGCAAGCGCCCCCCGGTCAGAAGCGAAAAACCCCGGATGGAGCCGGCCCCCAAAGCTCCCGTTAAAGAGGAAACTCCCCCGAAAAAACGGGAGACGGTCAAAAAAAATGAGCTTAAAATTTACGGTCTGCACGCCTGTCGGGCTATCTGGGATCAAAACCGCGAACGCATCATTCGTGCGTATGTCACGAACACACGTTTGAAGGAAATGGGTGAAATGCTCAAGTGGTGTGCCAGCACCAAACGGGCCTATCACGTGGTGACTGATGAAGAATTAGCCAAGATCACCGCTTCGGTGCACCATGATGGGGTTTGCATTTTAACCCGTATGCCGGAGCCTTTGGACGACGAAAAGTTTTTGGCCTGGGTATCGCCGCAAAAGTCTGTGGCCTCCTGTTTTCTCTTTATGGACGGGGTTGGTAACCCCCACAATATTGGTGCCATCATGCGTTCCTGCGCCCACTTTGGGGTAACTCATATTTTGGGGGCGGAAGCCCAGTTACCGGCTCTTTCTCCGTCCGCCAGCCGTATAGCGGAAGGGGGGGTGGAATTTGTTGCCACAGTGCCGCTCAAAAACCCATTGAAAACCCTGCGGCAGTTGCGTGATCTCGGCTATCAATTGGTCGCGACTTCCAGTCATGAAGGGGACTCCATTTTCTCCCATCCCTTGCCAGCCCGCACAGTGCTGGTGATGGGGGCCGAAATGACGGGCATTTCACGACAGCTCGAAAGCCTTTGCTCGCAAAAGGTCCAGATTCCAGGCACTGGCGCGGTGGAAAGCCTGAACGTCTCCGTGGCGACCGGGATTTTTCTGGCGGAATGGTGTCGGCGGAACTTCAAGAAGGATTGACGAACATTCGTTATCTTAGGATAGACAAGGTGTACACCATATGGTACACTCTGGACTAGGAGGTGACAACCTATGGATACGACCAACCCTAAAAAACTCCGAGCTGAATTGAAGGACTATCTAGACCTTGCTGTCAAAGAACCTATTCGTATTCAACGTCGCTCTGGCGAGTCTTACATTCTGATCAATGAAATACAGTATGCCGCGATGCAGAATGAGATCATGGCGCTCCAACGCCGCCTGCTGGGCATGTCTCAGGCTGCGGATGGTCAGGGCAAGGAATACAAGCTCAGATATCACACCGCTAATATTCGCATGAATCAAGGACCTAACTCAGTTGATTCCATCTCCAGGTAAGAATGATGCTGGTCAAGACAATCGTTAGCAGGGTCAACAAGTAAATCAACCCCAACACTGTAAATTTGCCCAATGTTTTCGTAAATGACTGTTGATAGTATTTTTTTTGCGACAGAAAGATAAATATCGCGGCTAGAGAAAACGCTTGTCCCTGACTCAAAAGAAGCGATTGCCACTCCATCATCCGAATGATCATCTGGGAGGTCAGCAGAAGAAAAATACTGGTCTGACAATACAGAACAAATGCCAGGTGATCCCAGAAAGCGATCTTTTGCTTTCGATACAGAAGATATAATAGAAGACTGATAGGAGGGAATAGGACCAGCATGGCAATAAAGAGTGATTTTTTGATCGCGTGTACCCAAGCGCTGGTTTCGACGCCATCAGGTTTGAATTTCTCGTAGACTTCCTGAGTGAATAGCTCGGTCAGACCTATATTTTCATCGGTCGGTGACAGTTCAACATGGACTCGGTAGCCTGGTGATTTTTCGTCAATCGCGGTGCTACGGTGCTTGGTTTCCATCTGCACTTTCAGCGCGTCTGCCAATGTTTGCTCTGCCGTGCTTTTGGTCTCGGTGGTTTGGTGTGTCTGGTGATTGCCCGCGAAGGTCAGACCGAAAAATATCAGTGCCATGAAAATATAGATCTTGAGAGGTGGGCTATAGCGGAATCGCTCATGCCCTGAAAATTTTAGCGGCAAGGCTCCTGGAATCAAAAGGAGAGGCAAACTTCGCAAATGACGGTGATCAAAATGAAGTCCTATTTCCAATATCTCATCACTCAATGTCCTCAAGTTGGAATGGTGATGCTGGACGTCGTGTCCACAATGAGGACACAGATTTTCGTAGTTTCTGACGTCAGCCGATTTTCGTGCAAAATACTTTTGGGGATTATACCGCGCGAGAATGGACTTAACTTTTAACATTAAAACTATCTCTTAAAATAAATTGACAAACGTGAAGCAATGTTTAATACATAGCCACCTTGATATTGTAAAGATTAATTTAAAGTAGAGGTTATCTTATGGGGTTTATTAAGATTTTAATTTATTGTTGTGTCACGCTGTGCAGCTTGTCTGCCGTGGCCCAACCGCTGAGTGTCGAGTACAAAGCTTCCGATATCAGGGGGTTGGGGATTGATATCCAAGCCGGTGAGATCAAGATCAACGCAACCGAAGGGCCCATGGCTAAGGTCATCGCCACAAAGGTCAAGGGTCCGGAATCATGCCTCGTCAAAACAAATCTTAAGGATTCCCTTCTCTTGATCACAGCACCTAGGGAGAAAAAGCTGTTTGGATTTTTTGGCCAGGATTGTCAGATAGATGTTGAAATCTTTGCTCCCAAAGAGATTGCTGTCAATATCAATGTTGGTGGCGGCAATGTCAAAGTAAACGGGATAAAAGGATCCCTATCTGCCGATTTGGGGGCCGGAAACATCGACCTCAAGGGCGAATTTTTAAATGTGAATATCGATAATGGTGCAGGCAATATTTCGGTGGAAGGCCTGGCAGGAGATGCCACCATCGATGCAGGGGCTGGCAATATCGACGTGGCTTTGAGTAAGGTCCCCACCGAAGGGAATTTGAATGTGGACGCGGGAACCGGCAATGTGACCATCGTTGCACCAGCCGATAGCAACATCGATGTCACCACAAGTGCGGGCGTTGGTGCGACGAAAAACGAGTTTGGTTCCTCTCCTCAAGCCAAATATAAAATTTCCGCTGACTCTGGTGTTGGCAACATCGCCATCCGGAAAAAGTTTTAATCGCAAAAACGAAAAGGGGAAGAGATCACTCTTCCCCTGTCTTATGGTCCTCGCCCCAAGATGCCTGAACCTGCTTAATAAGAAACATGATAACAAGCGTGGTCAGCATATGAACCCCTTCTGTGAAGTGTTATCTCGGAAGAGAAGGGGCATCGAACCATCTATGTAAACCCGTCGCCGGTTAGGCTGGTGGGTGAAGCGGATTCTAACCGATTATTATAAAAAAACAATGAAAAATAATAAAAGTATTAAAATTATATTAAAATCATATAATTGGATCTACCTAAATTCATAAGACTTTTTTCACCTATGGCGAATCCAACAGATGTCTGACGCTTCTCATGCCACAAGATCCAATTCAATACCCGAATATTTCGCCACTGGCTTTAATCCATTGCGTTTATCGCCGGTTTCCTTGAGCTTGATTAAGCCAACTTTGTTCAAAAACTGCACGTCGGAATGCACGTTTTTGAAGTCACGATCCACCATCTTCGCTAATTCGTAAATCGATTGCGGCTTTTTCGTTATGATCACCTGCAGGATTTCCATTCTGGTTTTAGAAAAGATCTTAGCGATGGTTTCAAGACCAGTGACGATGATTTCATCATCTTTCGGTGTGGATTTGACCTTGCCCTTTAGCGCCGCTGTCCATTCTTTTTTGATGTCATCGATCGACTGAAGAATGATCTTCGCCTTTTTTGCCTTCATGTCAGATACCCCTGTTCTTCGACGTTGGACCAGAAATCGTTGATCAAAGTGTCAATGTCCTTAAAATCATAGGCACGTTCTGTGTCGCCGACATGAACGTGGTGCCCTTTGGGCTTGTGATTGTCGTATCCGATTAGGGTTTTGCCAGTTACCCGATTCACCAGAAACAGCGAATACTTGAGGCCTTCTGGAAAGTGCTGTGATTTAGGCACGCGCCATACAACCAACTCTGCCACTGCGACGGTTTCCGTTCGTCGATGGACCAAGGTGACTTTGGAGTGATAAACCAACGATGCACTCATATATGGTATATATGCCATATATTGTAATGAAGCAAGCCCAATTGCTTGTGATCTTCTGACAACGTTGCCGAAGTGGAGGCGGAAGCCGGAAAAAAGGTAGGATAAGGCATGGAAAACACGATGTATTAGAGGTGAACCTTGTGCGCTGGGGAGGGGGGCGAATTCTCCCTAGCGCAAAGAGATCACCCTGAATCCACGGGTCAAGAAGGGGTTCCAGTTTGAAGAGAAGGCGGAAGTTGGGGGATTTATAAAGATCGCACCCGGTCCAAAAGTCTGGCTCGCGATCTTTAAGATCGACGTTATGGTCTGCCCGGAATGAAGTGGTACAATGCCCGTACGAAGCGCAAATCAATTTGGCGGGCGTATGGAGGGTCATATTCAACCGGTAATAAATTTTTTTATAGATGAGTCAGGCAATAGCGGGTCAAATCATTTTGATCTTGGACAACCCGTCTTTTCGGTAGGTGTAGTTGCTCTGGAAAATCCGGAAAAGCTTATGCCTATTTTCAAGGAATCTGCGAGCAAGTTGACTGGAATAACTAATCCATTCGAATTGAAATCTAGCAGATTGCTTGGTACGGCGAGAGGAAGACGAGAACTTAAGCAATTAATTTCGGAAATTTTTCGCAACTCGTTGGGTGTTATCTTTGTAGTCATGGACAAAAAGTGTTTTGCATCTCATACGTTTGTAACATATTTTTTGGATTCAGGGTACACGCCCGGTTTGGGCGCTAGCTGGTTGAGCGGAGATGAAATTCATGAAGCAACACAAAAGGTATGTAATCATTTTCCGATGGACATATTAAAAGATTTTATTGATGGTTTTCAATCTTGTGATGTTGAGAAACTTCTTGCCGTGCGGGCTAAAGCATTAGCGATAGTTAATGGGTTGCCTGCCAGGGGTCGCGGGATACTTCCTTTTATAGCTGGCATAACTCGTGAAATTATCGTTGAAGAAATAGCTGGTCCATGGAATGTTTGCAATGCAAGTAAGGGACAGACAACGAGCCCAAATTTTAGTGCCTTTTTCTCGGCCTTTGGTCTGATTGCACGACATGCATCGAGGTATGGCATACAGAGACCTCAAATAGTTCACGATAGACAAGTTGAATTCGAACCGATTTTTAAGGCCTATCAAAAAAGGCTGGCAGGTGGAGCGGATGCGATAATTGATTTTGGCAAGGGAGCACCTATCGCCTCCGGTGAAGCGGCAAAAATTGATCTCACATTTCAAGATTCTAAAACTTCACCAGGTCTTGTTGCCGCAGATTTAATTGCAGGTATGGTCCGATGGGCTACGGTGAAGTTATTAACGTCAGATCCAGTTCCTATCTACAAAGATCAAAGCGAGGTTCAAATTGTTGAGTTACTCTCTGGTCTGGTGTTCCATCACGATGTAGTCAGCGCCAAGTTAGGTTCCACAATGCCTTATGATTTTCACGCAATCATTTCAGATAATTTACGTTCCAAAATGTGGCAATTAGGGAAGAATTTTAAGCCATCTTCGCTTTAGTCTGTATAAATGACCACTGTTTAATTTGATGCGAAGTGAGTACTGTCGTAGGAAAATGTGGATTAGATTCAGCGAAGCATTATTGTCTCAGCGACATATGATGAGAAGCTACCTGCAATTATGGGATTTTTCCCATCCCCCCAGGATCCAGCTACTGCACCTGTTTTAAAAAACTCACCCAGGTCTCAGGATAGGGTGCCTCGACAGTCAGTGGACGACCCTGGCCGGGCGCTGTAAACGTCATCTGGCGACAGTGCAGGAAGTGGTGCTGCACCGCTAGTTCCGCCAACTCCTTCGGCAGGGGAGCCTGCTTCACGTCGCCGTAGACCTTGTCCCCCACGATGGGAAAACCACGATGGGCAAGATGGACACGAATCTGGTGACTGCGTCCGGTGTGGGGGCGGCATTCGAACAGGGTCAGACGAGCCTTGGGAAACGCCTCCAGCGCTGTGATTTGGGTTTCTGCGTATTTGCCACCGGCGGTGACCACCTTGACGCGACCGGATTTGGGGTTGATGGCGGAAAGGTGGTTTTTTTCCACAAACGATCCCTTGCCGATGCCATAGGATAGGGCGTGATAAACTTTTTCCACGGTGCGTTCTTTAAAAGAAGCCATCAGATGCGCCACCGCCTCTTCCGACTTACCCAGCAGCAGAACACCGGTGGTTTCCTTGTCCAGGCGATGAGCCAGATGGAGGGTGGATTTTACACCATCCCGCTCCGCCAGGAGTTTCTCCAGCAGAGGCACCACATGATGGGAGCCTTCGCTTTTGGTGGCCTGGGTCAACAGGCCTGCGGGTTTATTGATGGCGATGATACTCGAGTCTTCATACAGGATGTTGCCCAGAATCAACTGGATGACCGCGACCTGGCTCTTTTTTTCCTGGAATCGAGCGGGATCAAATTGAACTTCCACCACTTCCCCTCGTTTGACGGTGCGGGAGGCGATGCGGACGCGCTTTTGATTGACAAAAACGTTGCCCTCATCGATCAGGCTCTTGGCCCGGCGATTGGAAAACCCCGGCAGGTGGTTGGCCAGTGCGTGATCGAGGCGATAGCCGTCCAACTCTTTACCAACTTGAAAACGATGCTTTTCCATGGGTGTCCGTAGGTTCAGGTGGTGGGGCGCAGGGCGCTGAGAGGAATTTTGAGCACGGCCTTTTTGCAGGTGTCTTCCGCATCCTTCATGCGCACCTGTGTGCGATGAGCATCCCATGGCCAAAACAGGGAAAATCGCCCCGGGTAGTTGCAAATCAACACGCCCGCCTGCACCGGCTCTTTGTAAAACGTGGCATCCGACTCCTGATTGTAGGATTCTTTTTCTTCCAGCTCATCCCGCTCAAAAACTTCGATCCCTTCCGCTCCGTCCAGGCTTAAGTGAACGTCCACAAAACGGTCATGAGCTTCCAGGATTCCTTCCGCCGCATCCTTGGTGTCATAGGTCATCACACGGGCGAAAGCATCCTTCACACCGGGGATATCGTACTGTCCATCCTGTGTGCCATCGTCCAGCCCATCGATAAACTTTATGATCTGATTCCATAGAGGACTGGCGTTATAGAGCTGAAAACGGTCAAGACTATCGTGAATCATCGGATCTTCCTTTGTCTGCGCCCCACCCTAGGGCAACGTGAGAACTGTAACCGTTAGGGTGAAAGACGGCTTTTGCGTTTGGTGCTCTTGTTCTTTTTACGTTTTTTCGGTGCATGGGGGGCGGCTACCGGCTCTTTCTGCCGGGTTTGCACCGGCAATTTTGTTGCCGGACGTTTTTCCTTGCCGCTCTTTTTCATGATAAAGAGGTAGTTGAATCCCCGCAGATAGTAGTTTCCTTCAACAGCGGATTCATGCCAGTGAAACCGCTTCAGAGACTTATTGTGACGGGTGACACAGATGATGTCCACCGGCTCGAAGAAGCGGCTGAGACGGGCAAACAGTTCAAATCCGAGAGGACTAAACGGTTTGCCCTTCTTGAATGAATCACTGACGTAGAGTGCAATATGGGCGCCTGGCTTTAATACCCGGTGCATGTCTTCGATCACCTGCTCCATCGCTTCGTAGTATTCGCCGGTGCGGGCATCCAGTTCCCCAATGCATTCCGGTTTGCCGGAATACTGGATATGGGTGGAATAGGGGGGATCCACAAAGATAAAGTCCACCGATTCCGGCGGGAGCGGAATGTGTCGGGCATCCGCCTCCTTGATGTCGGGGCGGGATGGGGCGATATCAAAGCCGATGCCCACCCGTTTAAGATCCTTGCTGACGTCAAGGGTGGTACCGCTGCCGCACATCGGGTCAAGGACCCTGTCCCCCTCTTTGGTATAACGCTGCAACAGGTTCCAGATGACATAGGACGGGGTAGCTCCCACGTATTCCTTGTCTCCCTGCATGTCCTTCCCATAGTGCTGGGAGGGGTACTCCCATAGGGTGGTAGTCTGCAGTTCTAATTTGGGCTTCCAATAAGTGAATTGACGCTTGGCCAAATGTCCTCCCATTCCGCGGGTACAGGTGTTTGTAAGGTCACGGGTGTTTTTTGCGTGGGGTGCGTAAAAGTTACAGCGTGGGCGTGCAGCGCAATCATGCCATCCCAGGTCCGCGAAGCTCCATATTTGACGTCGCCATAGATGGGCCACCCCTGACCCGATAATTGAACACGAATCTGATGGCTTCGTCCAGTGATCGGATTGATTTGCAGCAGGGACAGACCGTTTTTATGCCCGAGGGTCTTGTAAAACAGGCGGCTTTCTTTAGCCCCTGGGGTTCCCGCCCGCACACGGGTGGTGATGTTGCTATCGTGATCCTTGTGCAGGTAATCTACCAGCTCTCCGCTCGCTGGAACCGGGCTCCCCTCCACCACCGCGAGGTAGGTCTTTTGGATCTTCCGGCTGCGGAACTGTTCGTTCAGCCGTTCCGCCCCTTTGCTGCTGCAGGCAAACATAACCACACCGGAAACCGGTCGATCCAAAAAGTGAATAGGGACGAGATATCCCTTTTTCCCCGGTGCCTGCCGTGCGCTATTGTGCTGGCGCACCAGCTCCAACAGGGTCTCATCGCCGGTTTTGTCGCTGGCGGTGAGCATACGGGCTGGTTTGACCACCACAATGCAGTGGTTGTCCTCAAACAGGACATGGTATTTTGCTGGGGAGGCGGATGTCAAAAGCGATCACCTGTCATGGTTCCATGGGAAATCCGTCTTAGACCATTTTGTCCCCCCTTTCCAAGGGAAATGAAAGGAGATCACCATGAACTCAGAAGCCATGCGGCAAAAATTGCGGGAGATGGCTGCCGCGCGCGATTGGGATCAGTTTCACACCCCCAAAAACCTCGTGATGGCCCTGTCGGGGGAGGTGGGGGAACTGACGGAACTGTTTCAATGGCTGACCCCCGGACAGGCTGAAGGAGTGATGCAGGACTCATCCAAGGCGCAAGCCATCGCGGATGAGCTGGCGGATATCCTGTCCTACACGCTGCGGCTGGCGGATAAACTTGGTGTGGATCTGGAGCGGGCTTTTTGGAACAAAGCCTCTAAAACCGAGCAGAAGTATCCGGTTGAGAAGGCGAAGGGGAATGCCCGCAAATACACTGATTTTGAATAAAAAAGCGGCGGATCGTGCGATCCGCCGCTTCCAATGACTATCTGTGCAACTTACTTAACCGGTTCCATGCCTTCGACATTGATGGCGAAGTCGGAAACGTCATTTTTGCGAATCATGTCGATCAGCTTCACAACGACACCGTGTTTGGTTTCGATGTCAGCGCTGATCAGTGCTTGCAAATTGACGCCGGGTTTTTCTTTCTTCATATCGATGATTTTCTGGCCGATATCGTTCAAGCCGATCGCCTGACCATCGAGATAAAGTTTGGAATCTTTGTCGATGGTGAAGTTCAGGCTCACCGTTTCTTTTTCAAGCGGTTGGGCTGTTTCTGCCTGCGGCAGCTTCACCTGAATCGTTTGGTTCGCAATATAGTTTGCGGTTACCATGAAGATGATCAGAAGTACCAACATGATGTCCACAAGAGGGGTTACGTTTATACCGGTGATGGCCTCATCATCGCCATCCATCGCTCCACCAGCCATAAGTTCTCCTTTCTTACTGTTTTGGGACTTAAGTCCGGATTAGCGCTCGGAATACGTCATCAACAGCTTGATCACAGCGTGCGCGTTGGCCAAGCGGTTTTTAATGGCGCGGGAAAAGGCGTTGTAAGCGATTACGGCGGGGATCGCCACCAGCAGACCAACGGCAGTTGCCACCAGAGCTTCGGAGATATCGGCCATAACAACGGACATACCACCCTGAGGGTTGGCGCCGAGGTCGTGGAAGGCTTTGATGATACCCAGTACGGTACCGAAGAGGCCGATAAACGGTGCGTTGTTACCAAGGGTACCCAGAATCATCTGGCCGCGATCCAACACTTTGCGCTGGGAGAGGATGTAGGATTCCATCGCCTCTTCCATGTTTTTGGCACCCAGTTTACGGATTTTGAAACCTTCCAGAGCAACCTGGGATTCAAATACGCGGGTGTTCTCACAAAGTTTTTGTGCGCCTTCGTAATCTTTGGCAGCAAGTTTTTCGATAAGCCCCGCACTGAAGGAGGAAAACTGATCGCGGATACGGAGGAAAAAGACGATACGTTCGAGGATGATGGCGACGGATACAATACTGGCTACGATCAATAGCCAAAGTACCCACTCCGATCCGAAAAGTGTCATGTTTAGGAGTTTCTCGACGATGTTAAATCCCTGATGCTGTTGCATAGTCATCCTTTCCTGAGTCCAGAAGCGATCTAAAAAAAATAATGATTTTAGTTAAATAAAACCCCGACGGTTACTACCTTTTACACATGTAAAAGACAATAAAAAACCTAGGAGTTTTTAAACTGGCCCCGATCCTAATTAAGTCAAAATGCTTTGGCAAGGGCTTATTTGGCCAAATGGTCAGCTAAAAATGCCATTAAATAAGGCACCATAGGTCTGCTTGATTAATCTTTTAATAAAAAAGCAAAATTATTAATTGAATGTCATAGAAAATAAAACTATAATAGTCATTGCCTCGACTTTAGTTTTTCGATAAACGGTTCTGTTTTTTCTCGTGGACATTTACTAGTCCGCCGTTTATACCGATTAATTAACCGGCTGGCCAATCACAAGCGATTCTTAACGAAGGGGTACTTACATGACAACAAACACTCTGTCTGGAAACGGGAGCATGCCCATCGTCGAGTTCGACGTATTGAAGCGTGCTCAGATCAAAACACTTCCTCTCGCCATTGTATCCTTTGCCATGCATGTGCTGTTTATTGCAGCTCTGCGCCCTGAAGAGATTAAACAACCCGTTAAGTCCGATGCCAAGACCAGCACCATGAGCTTTCGCGTGGCTAAGCCCAAAGCGGTAGCTGCGGCTCCTGCCAAAAAAATCAAACCCAAAATTCTGCCCAAAAACAAAGTGGTGGAAGTAAAAACTGACAAGCCGCTGGAAGAGCCGAAAGAAGAAGAATTGCAACCAGAAAACGTCCCCTACACCGAGGACTTCGCCGGTACCGGTGAAGGCGGTGGTGATGCGGTTGGCGGCGAAACCTCCAACGTTATCCCTCTTGAAAAATCTGAACCCAAATACCCGAAAGAAGCCCTGATGAGCGGCACTGAAGGTTGGGTGTTGTTGAAGTATGATATCACCACCGATGGTTCAGTGGAAAACATCGAGATCCTCGATGCCAACCCAAGGGATGTTTTCGACAAGGCTTCCAAGCAAGCCCTTCGTCGGTGGAAATTTAAACCCGAGATGGTCAATGGTGTTGCGGTTGCCCAGTTGGGCAAGCAGGTCAAAATCGAGTTCAAACTCGATGAAAAAATGGCCAACAAATAAAGTACCCGATCGTTGTTAAGACGGTCGCTGAGCAGCCGGGAGATAAACCTCCTGGCTGTTTTTTTTATTTCTTAGGCTGGTCGTCCTTCGCTGCCGGTGTCTCGTCAGCCTTCGGGGGGACCGCAGCTCCAACACAGCGAAACAGCATATAACGTTCGATGATGGGGCTTACTTCGCCGCGGTGGAAACTATAGAAGCTGGATTGGGCATCCTTGTCGATGACTTCATACCGGCCGTTGCAGGTCTTGGCGGCGGCCCGCATGCAGTCCCCGAACGATCGACCGGATCCGCCGCAATCCGCTTCATAGATCATTTCCCCGCTGGGACCTGGGATCGGTTCAACCGCCACGTCCTGGTGGGCGCAAGCGGAAACTCCCGCCAAAAACAAAATAAGGTGATGGACTTTCATGAACGGCCCTCCTGTTTTGCCCCCAGGTGATCCGCAATAAAATATCGGAGAGGGTGGGAGCAAGGAGGTTTTAACACAGTTTCCCTGACAATGGCCAGACGGGGGACGGGGAGGGAGAATGCCCCCCCTGAATCACTTATTCGCCACCCATCTGGAAGGTCACATCCTGCTGGGTGATGCGCCCCGCCTTATACAGCATGGCTTTCAACACCTGCGCAAACGGTCCGCCTTCCCCACCACCGATCCGCTCCACCGGCTCGTAGGCGGTCATGATGGATTTGATCTCTCGGACACTATTGATGCCATCCGAAACGAAGACCTTCAGGTTTTCCGGTGTCAGAGCCTGCCGCAGGGTGATCATGGCAAGGGCCTCATCCAGGGAAAAGACCTTGTCGTCGCCATTGAGCAGGGTCCCCTGTCCGACGGTTTTGGTGGCGTAGTTCATCAGTTTGATCATGGATTTGGGGCGGCCGATGTTATAGGCGTTTTTCATGGGCTTGAGGTTCATGATGCGCAGTGGACCTTTGGAGTCGGCGGCATAGGCTGCTCCTGCACTGGCTGGGCAGCCGTCGTGGTTGGACCCTGCCCAAGCGCCCCAATCGATGCGGCTGGGGTAGCGCCGCTGGCCTTCCCCCGCGAATTTGAACTGACAAACCGCAATCCGTTGCACGTCCATCTGTATGTTCTGATCAGGTGCCAATCGAGCGGCAATGCCCGCCAATCCAATGCCAGCTTTACCAGCAAAGTCTTTTAAGAAGTTCTCTGCAGCCGTGGTGCTGTCACCACAGTTAGGGCAATAGGGCAGACTGGAAACCGTCAGCTCAGCAGCTTTATCCTGCAATCCGCATTCGGCTGGTTTAACTTTACGGGTGGTAAGGTCATGCTCCAGCGAGCCGTTTACCAGAACCTTCTGCAGTGGGTGACAATCGCAGAAGCCATTGTTGTCCTCATCGTCGCAGTAGGGGTCAAATTTGCTATCATGCATCGGGTTGAGATACTTCATGCTGTTGATCTGGGTGGCGGCTGTCGCTGGCGCCACCGCCGTTCCCGAGAGCAGGGTGTCGATGCTGGCTTTGGTGAGTTTGACAAAGGAGTCTTCAGGACTGCCATCTCGTTTAAATTGCAGCATGCGGTTTTGTGAGTTCATCAGAAAGACATACATATCCGCGTCTGTGGCACCAGAACCGAAGTCCATCCACTGAATCAGACGATACTTGGTTTCGGTTCCCGCGGCTGCAATATTGCAGTCCTTGATGGCGGCCCCTGCCGCCAGAGTGGTGATGAACCCGCTGGTGGTATTGAGGTTCAGGTCGCAGATGCCGATATCGCTGGTGGATTCAAATGTGCCGCCGGTGGCGGGTACAAACAGACAGGCGGGCACATCGTTTTTAAAATCGGTGGCTGCTATTGTATGCAGACCCACCATCGGCACATTGTAGGTGGACGTTTGTCCTGTAACCGCATTGAACTGCTGCACTTCGTACATGCCGCCTGGATAAAAACGCCGCACAGCAATGGTTCCAAGAGCTGACATATCCATGCAGTAGGCTCGGATCTTTTCTTCACAGCGGGTGTTGGGTCCACACCAGAATTCTTCCACATATTCGATAACAGTGCCTTTTTGTGAGTCGTCACATTTACCGGCGCCATTGCCGGCCTTGGATTCTTTCACCATAATACCGCGGCTGTTTCCCAGGCCCAGCTCCCGCCCCGTCCTGCGGCCGCCCAGCGCGAAGAGACGGCCTTTGTCATCCCCGAACCAGCCCCGCTCAAACAGCACGAATGGGAAGTCAAAATCGGCGGGAAAACTGCAGGCTCCATCGGTGCATGAGACACCGGTATAGTCCGCAGCACAGGACAGACTAGTGTTTACCGCCAGCGTGAAGTTCGGCCCCGGATTCATCATCTTGCAGGTAATCGGATGGCCGCTGCTTTGGTATTGGGCCACATACAGGTACTTTTCTCCCATGGGGTTCCATTCCTCATGGTGGGAGGAGTTAAAGACAAAGTAATCCAGCTCCCGTGAGTTGGGGATCTTTTGGAACATGGCAAAGGTGTCCCGGTAGGGGATGGCGGAGTTAGTCATCAACGCCGCGACTTGGTTGGCCGTCAAAATCACACTCTTGTCCCAGCGAAAGGTATCTTCGACCTTGTAACCCAATAATTGAGGATCATAAGTCAGCACCGGCGGTATCCACATATTGCCATTGGTGGTTGCCACCTCTTTGCCGTTGATGCCGGGTCCCCATCCCGCCAGGCGGGTGTTCATAAAGTCAGCCCCCACAAAAATCTCGTGCAGATCTTTGAGGGACAATTTGGTGCTCGCGATGGCGGGGTCATTGAGGAAGCGGTAGATGCCGATTAAACCGGTAAAGTAGTCTTTTTTGGCGGCAATGACATCACGGGCTTTTTTGGCCTCCACCGGATCGTTCCAGTTGATGACCGGCGGTCCCATGTTGGCGGTAAATCCCGCATCCACCAGAGCCACCATCACCTGGGGCATAACGCTGATCAGCTGCACACCCCGGGAATGGCGTGGGGGGCGATTGGTGCCATTGATATCATTGCGGTCCGGTTCGCTGGCGATGGCCTTAATCACTGTTCGGAGGTTCAACCAGCATTTGCCCTGG
Organism: Pseudomonadota bacterium; assembly: GCA_029556045.1. Next base: position 22,874 of record JAKQGS010000125.1, read on the forward strand.
GGGTTTTTATAAGCGTAAGTGGGGCAATCCACCTCGTTCCGCAGATCTCCCTGCAAAAATTCAGTTAACTGTGGGCCTGTGAGGGTAATACCTGCCGTGGCCAGAACGTCAACCGCGTCCGCATCGTCGCATCCCACTTGATCTCCCGTCACCTCCGGATCGAAGTACTTCACCTGCCCGTTGATCTCAACTCCACAGGAAACCTTGTAGGGATAGGTACCGGTTTTGGCCCGCTGAGCTGCCACCACATCCTTTAACAACGTGCGAGTTTCCGCCATGAAGGTGATCCCCATGCCGGCGTCGATGTTGGTAAACAGATCCGTGTAGAGCATGTTGTCGATTTCAATATCCAGGCCGTAAACATCGGTGACCAGACTAAAGAGACCATCCACCGACCAGCTGCTAGCCATTTGTTTCATCACCTGGAACGCACCGTTAAACGGTGAAACTTCGATGGCGGATTTGTAGCACAACCGCTGGTTGGTTGGATTGCTTTCGCCGCTGCAGGTGGTGAGGGCGGCCTTGAATTCATCCACCTCTTCGCCGGCGACCCGTGAGGCTTCCACAATCGATGCCGCCAATTTGGAAACTTTTTTTCCTTTGAAGGATGCATCATAAAGATTTTTGTTGAGGGCATGCTCAAAAGCCGCCAGCACGGTGTCCGCAATTCCGTTACACAGGATACCCGCGTCCCCCGCTTTGGCC
>JAKQGS010000141.1 GCA_029556045.1 Pseudomonadota bacterium
GGCACCGCCGATCCCCGTGAATTTTCCCAATGGAGACTCCCTGCCCCCCGATCCCCAGGCTCAGGCTTTTACGGAAGCCATGCGTGCGGCTGGATTTTCCTATGTCATTAGTCCTGAGGACACCGGCATTACCCGGGTTCATACCAGCACCACCCGATCAGAATTCTACATATTTTTCTATCGCCCCGAAGTGGTGCAGCCGGTTCTGGAGGGGATGCCCAATGGTTTTGTAAGTCCCCTTTTGGTCGGCAATCCCGTGTATGACCGTGTCCCCTACGCCGCGTCGTTTGCGGTGCTGGATCCCTATGGCAACCGCAAAAACGACTTTGTTCTGGTCTCTGTTCATTTATCCACCAAACGGGGGAGCCGTACCACTGAGGATGCGCGACAGCGGCGACGCGGTGAGATTGCTGGCGTTTGGGACTGGATCAGGGAGCAGCGTAAAATCGGCAGCGAACGCAACTTTTTCGTGGTGGGGGATATGAATATCAGCAACCGCCAGGAATTGACGGGTATTCTGGACAGTAGCCAGCACTTCGACCATGTGGCATCTCTCAACGAAGATGGTGTGCCCACCAATATCGCCAAAACCAGCCCCTTTGATCAGGCGATGTTTGACGTGCGGGAGGGTGAAACGGTGGTGCCACGACTGGCGGTGGTTGATCTGCGTCTGGCGGTTGGACAGCCTGATCTTGGAACGCGGGATTTTGTCATGAATTACTCAGACCATGATCCTATCGCGTTTAAGGTGGATCTGGCGGACGACAACGACTAGAAGTCGCCTCATTAATACGATGGCGTTGTTGCTTGGTCGGCTCCGGTCCTCATTGAGATTTGACTCAACTGCGGTCCTCGCCTCCTGCGCGCCTAGCCATCCTATTAATGAGACGACTTCTAATCAAGATGACCGGATTTGCTGATAGCCCGCAATATGCGAATCCCCAGCAAAAAGCTCACCACCGTTCCGATAAATCCAAAGAGCGACAGGCGGTGCATACCCATAAACGGTTGCTCAGGAAACAGCAGGGGCGGTACGTTGGAACTCATCATCAGGGATGACCCCAAGAACAAGGCGCTGGTGAGAAGCCCGAGCACGAGGCGGTTGACGGAGGGCTCCAGTCCCCGGTGCTCCAGGTGAATGTCAAGTTTGCCCGCTTTCGTCTGATCCAGCAACTCAAGCACACGACGGGGCAACAGCTCCACAATGCGATCAAGATTACGATAAAGGGACTGCCACTTTTTAATTTTGCGGGCAGGGGACAGGCGTCGCAAGAGAATATCCACATGCAGTGGCTCCAACGCCTCCAGGAGGCTGAACGATGGGGCCAGAGAGCGGCCCGTGCCATCCAGCATCACCAGCGTTTTAATCACCATGGCCACCTGGGGTTGCAGTGAGATCTCATATCGACGGACAATTTCAATCATCTCATTTAGCGCTTGGCCCAGATTCATTTGGGATACAGCTTGACTGCCATAAAAGCTGACAAATTCCGCGATGTCCCGTTCCAGTTGCGAAAGGTCTAGGTCATAGGGAGGAGTTCCCAGTTGGGTGATGATGCTGGTGAGAAGGGGGCCATCCTGTTTGGAGATAGCCAGCAGCAGATCTTCCAGGGTCTCTCTCAGTTGTTCATCCAGGCGGCCCACCATGCCAAAGTCGATCAGTCCCAAAACGTTTCCCGGCAGGATCAGGATGTTTCCGGGGTGAGGATCCGCATGGTAAAAACCGTTGATAAATATCATCTGTAGGAAGATGCGGGTGCCCTGGCGGGTGACCAGATCCAGATCGTGGCCCGCCTGGCGCAGTTTCTCCACATCCTTAAGGTCGGTGCCTTCCAGGTGCTCCATGGTCAGGATGCTGGGGGTGCAATACTCGGGGTAAACCTTGGGAATTTTAACCTGGGGATCTTTGGCAAAATCCCGGGCAAATTGCTCGATGTGGGATCGCTCGCGGGAGAAATCCAACTCGCGGATAATGGTGCGCTGAAACTCCGCCACGGATGCGGCGGGGTGGTAGCGGCGCATCTCCGGGATTTTCTCCACCTGCAGAGCCAGTTCCGCCAAAATATCCATGTCCCGATGAATGGTTTCGTCGATGCCTGCATGCTTGACTTTGACGATCACCGGCGTGCCGTCCTTGAGGGTGGCTTTATGGGCTTGCCCTATGGAAGCGGATGCGATCGGGATCTCATCAAAGTGGGCGAATACCGCGGACAGCGGTTTTTTAAATGAGCTTTCCAGGTGTGTACGCACCATGGGGGCTGGATCTGCCGGTACGGCGGTTTGCAGGGACTTCAATTCATCCGCCAGCTCCACCCCCACCAGGTCCGGACGGGTGCTGAGTATTTGCCCCAACTTGATAAAGGTGGGGCCTAATTCCGTCATGGCCATGCGGATCCGGGCCACCCGCGAGTAGCTGGTCAACAGGGCTCCATCGACAGATTTGAGCTGTTGGGTGAAGGTATCGATCTTCAGGTGGCTCAGCCAATCAGCCAGGCCATATTTACTGAGGATCGCCAGAACTTCGCGGGAGCGTCCCAGATTGCGATAAAAACGCGGTAAATCGCGAATGTTCATGGATATTTCCCTGTTTCTTAGAGCTCGTATCAGCGCCGGTGCGGCGACCGTCCTGTGGAACTAAAATAGTTGATGTCATGGCAAAAAACCATCCGGCTTTGCATATTTTTAAAGATGGCAAGGCAAGATGTTTTTAAGGTTGCACGATTTTGGGCCGATAGACAGGCCAGTGCAGAGTCTAGGATACGCCTCAGTGGAAGAGGCTTGAGAAGGAGAAATAAGTCATGTCATTTTTTCAATGGGATGCCCGATTTGATATCGGCGTTAACGAAATGAACGGTGAGCACAAGGAAATCATGAATCTCATGAATCGCCTCTATGAACTGAATGAAAAGCGTGCTCCCAAGACAGACCTGGCGACAGCGATTTCCAACTTGGCCACCTATACTTTGAAGCATTTCAGTGATGAAGAGGCTTTTATGGCGTCCATCAAATATCCGGATCTGGAAAAGCATAAGACCATTCATCAAAACCTCTTGACGAACCTCAAGCTGCACCAGGAGAAATTTGAAAAAGGATCCGGTGTTGTCGAGGCAGATTTTTTTGCTTTTTTGAAGCTATGGCTGTCGGCCCATATCCAGGGCATTGACATGAAATACGGCGATTACGTGAAACAACGCAAGGTCGGTTGATTTCACCTCCCGATATATTGAGAAGTCATTTATAAGGCCCAGATGCTAGGCGTCGAGGAGCGGCGGCGCGGAGTTTACGTCGGGTAAATGAGCACCGCCGCGACGAAGGCAACAACGCAGATGGGGTTTAGAAATGGCATCTAGAAAATCGTCTTTGATGCGGTCAACATCATGGACGATTTTTCGAAATTCGGTCGCCACGAAAATCGCCATGCCGGGGAGGACTCCGTTGCGGCCCAACGGGCCGATGACGATGGAGTTGTCTGGCCGGATTCCTCGCAGGTACGGGTTGAAACTTCGAAAATCCCGAGCCCCAGCCCGAGGGATGCTCCCACCAAAGCGCCCTGTGCCACCTTTTGGCCGGACTTGTCGTAGTTATCCTGCGCCGCGATGATTAATCCGGAAAATAAAGCCCCAATGCCGATGCCATAAAACATGTCCTTGAACACCACAGCTCCCCCGATGGAGTCGCAGGCGATGTCCTTGGCCATCAGCGGGGGGTAGGGAAGGAGCAGGGATCCCGCCAGAATCCAGCCCAAACCACCGTTGTGGACATTTTTCATTGGGGTCCTTTGTGGCATGGTGGTATCCTTTCCTGAAAATATATTTAAACTTTTATGATTATATCACAGGCCCCACCGATTGATGGGAGATGGGATCGTTATGAATGACCGGCTAGCCACGATCCTGCTGACGGGTGTTTTGTTGGGGGGGTGCCAGCGCAAGACTCCGTCTCTGCCCCCCTCTGCCCCGTCTCTGTCCGAGACCCTCGCTCTCTATGCGGCTCCCATGAACGCCATGGCCTTGGAAGGATCGTGGCAGAGCGACTGTCTGAATGGACGGGATGACGACAGCTACCGCAAAACCTGGCGCATTCACGGTCACGATGTGGTGCTGGAGTGGGTGATGTATATCGAGGACCCCTGCGAGATCCCCGGGCACACGGTGCGCTGGGTGGGTCGATGGGAGTTTGGGGCGGAGGAAACCCTGCCACAGGGCGCCCGGGCGATCGACTTTCATTGGTCGACGTTAACCATTGAGCCGGAGCACGATGACGTGGTGTCTCTCTTTAATGAAATGAACTACTGCCAGTTGCAAGGTCCATGGCAAAAAGGGGTTACCCGCACCATCACACAAGGACCCTGTTATTTCCCCACAGGCACGTCGTTATTGCAAAAGGACCTGGTTGCGCAAAAAGATGACCTTCTATTTTGGGGTCTCGATGCGGTCGGTCCGGATGATTTACCGGCGGAGCGGCCGAAGGGGGTTAATCCGGATCCCTATCGCAAGACCACCGCACACGATTGGCAGTAGAACCACAGCGAATATAGCGGCAACAGTGGCAGGGAGAATATTGCAGGTCCGGGGGCGAGGCCGGCGCGACGGGCGGACGCTTCCCACCTCACTCGCCGCGGTCGTACTTGTGAGACTGAAGTTGCTTTTGGGGACCGCGTCTGCGCTCCGGTGGGACCCTTCCGCCCTGCTGCCCTCGCCCCCGGACCTGCAATATCCTCCCTGACGTCGTTCCGCTTTCTTAGCTTACAAATCTCGTGTCTGAATCCATTCGGAGCCTAGATTGTCCGGCAATGATCCATTTAAGAAACCAGCGCTTTGAAGCAATAAAGGTTATGTCGTTTTGCGTAAGATGCACAGAACTGCGCCCGAGGCGAACGGGAAAGGGCAGCAGGGCGGAAGGGCCCCGCCGGAGCGCAGACGCGGTTCAATGTAAGCCTTTGGCAATGGGACTGAGATCGCGGCGAGTGAGGTGGGAAGCGTCCGCCCGTCGCGCCGGCCTTTCCAATTCGCCTCGGTCTCAGTTCCATGCAAGATCATAGAATGTCCGTTATCGATCAAGTAAATTTTGCTCCCAGGTTTTACCCGATGATCGCTGCCATTCCAGACTGGTTTCCGCCAGGAAATTAAAATAACTTTTAATATCAGTGACATAAGTGCACTCCAACTTTAATATCCGAAACATCTCTTTAACCCTTGCAATCCCCCAAAAATCGTTTGAATATCATGGGATTCAACCCCAAATCAGGGAGGAGATCCCGTGGATATCCGTCAGTTTGCCGAGTACAAAATCATATACAGCGATCGCGGACCGGGGCTGTTAACTCAATTGGTGAATGAGCACCTGCAGCAGGGGTATGAGGTTTATGGTAGTCCGATGGCGGTGGTGAACCCCAAAGACCAGGCCATCGTTCTTTATCAGGCCGTTGTGAAATAATGGTTTCCCCCGATGACATTCAGGATGGCGGCGTCACGCTGGATGGCGAGTTAACACCGCAAAGTCCCCCCGTCCTTTCTCTGATTGAACACCTGCGCCGCGAATTAGAGCGGGATTATCCCAAAGTCATCGTTAATAAGGGGCGTAAGATCGATCCGCGCGGTATTGCTGTGACAGTGGCGGGTGAAGAGGCCCATGGTCAGGTATTGGACCGTGGGGAAACCCTTCGGGTCTTTATGACCCTGCCGATCTTTGCCGGCGATCGTGGTTATAGTTTTATCAAATGCAGTTGCCTCAAGGACCGCGTGGTGCTGGAGGATCAACGCTGCGCCCATATGTGGGCCGTGCAGGATCGCCTGCTGGGTTACCTGGAGGCTCGCGAAAGGGCGGCTGCCACTGCAGTTCCTGAGTCATGGGAAGCCGCCTTCCAGAAGGTGGAAGAAAAAGCTGCGGTGAGTGCCGTGCAAACCAGCATCCCCGCTGGTGCCGCTGCTCTGCGCTTGGTGTGGGAGATCGGGCCAGACCTCAAGGTTGTCCCCTATCTGCAGTCCCTTGACGAAAGCGGGGTGTGGTCCCGTGGCCGACGCCTTGGATGGTCGGAGATCCTAAGTCAGGACAGTTTGTGGAAGTTAGCCCCCGAAGCCCTGGCCGTCAGTGCACGCTGGCAAGCCCTGCAGAATGAAAGCCTGGAACGTCATGAGCCGGATCGCATGGCGATGCTGCGGGAGCTGGTGGGTTGCGATCGGATTGTCAGGAGCGGGCATCCGGAGGCGCGGGTGGAGGTGCGGTGCGGGCATATCAACCTTTTGGTGGAACGGCGTACGGATAGCCTGTCGGTTCGCGCGCAGGTGGACGGACGAGATGGTGTTTCCTGGGTTAAAACGGGCGATTTGGGTTACGGAATTTGGGGGGATGAACCTCTGTCCTTAACTCTGGGTATTCTCGATGAATCGTCCGCACCGCTGATTCATAAACTGGTGCAAACCCCTCTGACGGTGCCAGCGGACGAAGCGGACAAACTCTTTCAGCATCTGGTGCAGGTGGAGTCCCGTGTGCCAGTGCAGCTCACCACGCCGCTGGTTTCTACTGAAACAGTCGCGGATGACCGGATCTATCTTCGCATGACACCCCTGGTGGAGCGCGGATTGCGGGTGGAAATGTATTACCGTCCATCACCGTTGGGGGCTTATTTTTTTCCAGGATGGGGCAGCACCTAC
>JAKQGS010000144.1 GCA_029556045.1 Pseudomonadota bacterium
TGGGTCTTGATATCCACCAAAGAATTGTCCGTATAGCGGGCTTCGATCAGAAGGTCTTTCTCTACGCCAATGGGCAATGAAAGCACCGGTTCCGCCATCACAAGCTCCTCGACCTGTGCGGCATCCACGGTAATCTGCAACTCCTGAGTCACTCCCTCAAGAGATCCCTTTAGCGTCACCAATCCCGGCGTGAGCAGTTTGATCTGTCCATTCTTCCCACCAACTTTATTAAATTCCGCCACCGGGTTTTCATCCATCGTCCAGCGAATCAGTTCTGAGATATCAGCGGATTTGTGGTTGGAGTAGATCCCCTTTGCCGCCAACTGTAAAACCTGTCCCACATGAAATGGACCGGATCCCGCAGTGGCTTCGATATTGTAAAGCACGGCTTTCGTCACCACCAATTGCGCCGTAGCGGTCAGCCCCTGATACGCTATGGTTAATCGGGTTTCCCCACTCTTTAACGCCACGGCAGTCAAAGTCGCAGCATCAAAAGTCACAATGCCGTCTTCGGAAATCAAAGCTTCGACATCGGTCGTTACGCTTTTACGGGTGCCGTCCGGATAGGTGGCGGCAACATAATAATTTGCCGTCTCACCCTCCGCCAGTTTGATTTCTGCAGGAAAAACCTCCACCTTATTGGGGGGCGATTCTATCGTGGTATCGGGAGGGACATAGTCGGAGCGTTCACCCAATTCACTGGCTTTTGGCGCATCCTTGCAAGCCCCCAGCAGAAGGGTTAAGGAAATAAGTTTTATAACGATCTGTTTTAACATTGCAACACGCCCATACTTATTGCCAGATCAATAAAGGATAACTGGTACCCCCCACCTGCATTTTCCAAACACCCGTAAATGGAGTAAAATCCCAACCAATATCTGTGAATGTTGACTGTAGTTTCATATTGCCGGTCGATTTTGACGTCAATTCAGCGGCGTCGCCTGCCGACGTCGTCATTTCCGTGGTTTCCGCATTCCAAACCGATGCGCCATAGACATAGGGCAATGGATTTGCGATGGCGTTACTTTGAACGCCATACAAGCCGCCATAGTTCACACCGAGCTTCTTAATCACACGCCCCACCGCATAAACACGGCGAATGTCCGGACTGTAATAACTAGCATGGGATCGCACGCATCCGATAAATCCTCCGACGTTATCACCCCCCGTCACTGAACCAGTCGCATACGAATCCGTTAGTTCTGCGCCCCAATAGCCCGCAAAGCCACCGACGCAGACGTTGTCGGAGACCACATCACCCTTAGCATAGTTTTGCTCGCTGAGCAGTGTACCCGGGAGTCCGTAGACAATTCCAGCGAAGCCACCGACGCCATCCAAGGTGCCATAGACGCCCGCGAGGGAATAATTCTTGCGTAGACGTGAGGACAGGCATCCTCCGGAACCAGCGGAGCAATTGCTAAGGCTTCCAACCACGCCACCCACAAATTGGGTGCCACTCACGGTGCCCGACGACCAATTGTTTTCGATGATGATGCGTCCATCCCGTCCATCCGTTGAATAGTGATCGTGCCCTCCAAGCACGCCGCCAACCGTACTGGTAGAGTTGATCTTGACGTCGGCACCATTGCGTTGAATAACGGTTTCAATATTTCCATGGATGGATCCCACAATCCCACCCACATAATAGCCGCCATTGATAGAGCCGTTGAAGTTCGAATCTTCAATCGTGGCCACATGGATCAACCGTCCCACAATCCCTCCAGCCGCATAGGATCCTGCAGGAACCGTTAATGTACCGCGTATCTGGCAGCTGGAAATGGTGGCTTTCACAGACTTGTCCGGCAGCGTCCCCCCCCACCACATATCCAAAACCAAGACTGGTAGTATGACGATATTGGGGCCGGGTTACCGTTCCGTTAAAAGAACACCCGGTGAAAGTACCCGCAGAAAGGTAACCCACCACCCCTCCCATATAGTATTGATCTGCGGAGATCACGCCGTTGATGTTGATATTGTTGAAATTACAGTTATAGGCTAGGCCAGCAAATCCTCCCAGATAATACCAATTGATGGCAGATTCGGAGGCAGACGACACATCAACGTCAGCCGTAAAGTTCTGTGTCGACCCGTTATACACGGTTCCCGCCATACCGCCGATTCTGTCGCCATTCCCGCGCACCTTCCCTTGTACCGTAGAGTCTGTCAGCACGGCACCGCAGTTTCCCCGATCGATATAACCGGCTAAAATTCCGACCTGAGACTTTCCTTCAACATCCGCATTGACGATATTCAGATTACTGATCAGTGAGTTTCCGGTGATGACGCGAAAGAAACCCACATGATCTTCCGTATTGTTTTTATAGGTCCAGTTCGCCACAAACAAGCCGCTGCCATCAAATTCGCTGCTGGAGAATGATGTGGAACCGCTGCCACGCAGAGGGGCAAAGGTATTACTCGTATAGCTTTCCAGGCTCACATTATCCCGTAATTTGAAATAACGCCCGTTGGGAATCGTCCGCACCGCATCCAATTGCTGGTGGTTGCAGATCAAATAGGGATCGCCATTGACGCCGGTGCCGCCCGGAAAACTCGCGCCACCCGAAGTCGCCTTATCGCACAGATCGGCGGATGCATCCGTGGGGTCCACATAAGTATAGCCGTTTGGCAGGGAAGCCCCCCCGCTACCTCCAGGATTGGTGATCGTCACGGTTTTAGCACCGACGGATTGCGCGGGTGTCACACAACCGAGCGCCGATTTTCGATAGACCTGGACATTCAGGCAATCAAGCAATCCGATCTTTACGGTCGCTCCTTGGACGAAACCACTGCCGACTAAAACAATCAGTTTGCCACCCGCTGTCGTGCCGTTATCACGCCGAACTTCTGAAATGGCCACCATATTTTGTGAATAGACTGAATATACTGCTGACGCCTGATTGCCAGCCAAATCTCGCACAATGATGAGATAGTGCATGTAGGTATCTTCATTCGGAGGGCCTGATTGATCCGCAAATGCTGTGATACCATCAGCTTCCACCAATGTCTGGCTGTACTGCCCTTCCCCCTCCGGAGCCAATGGATCGATCGTTTTGGCGAGTTTAATGATCACCCGCAGGGTGGACACATCGGAATTGTCAGCCATGGTCCAATTCAAAGTCCACGTTTTTGCGTCAGGACTGGTATCCTTGGTGGAGCCGATCTGACCTAGTGTTGGCGGCTCCACATCGGGTGTGGTCAATGTTCTCACCACCCCGTCACAGGTCCTGTTGCTGGACGCATCCACGGCGCATACGGTATAAAAGTAAACGGTATTACTCGTCAGCTGCGTATCGAGATAACTTGTCTCCGTGGTGGATTTTATCTTTGTGGAATCACCATCGGTATTTGGCGCCATAGCATCGGTAAACGTTACGGTCTGGCGGCGCCAAATCTCATAAGTGATATTAGCACCCGGCTCCTGGGGGTATTGATTGTCGCCTCCCGCGTTCCATGCCACCACGACCCGAGCACCACCGGTTGAACTGTATTCGATGGTCAGGTTGCTGGCAAACTGCGGCGGTGTCGTATCGGTTGTCCGTTTGGCCGTGGTGAAAATCGCAGGGTTCATGTAAGTTGTCAGATTGCCATTGGCATCGTAGGCACGCACGTGAAACGAGTATGATCGATACGGGTTCAGGCCGCTCACGCGACACGATAGAATCTGATTGGGGCAATCGTTGGCACTGCATGGACAATCTTTGAGGAAAATTAAATCTTCGTCGTCAAGGGGTGGATTTAACTGATCAACAGCATAGACTTTAAAACCACGGTAGTCAGTCCAATCTCCTCCTTGTGGGGCCTTCCAGTAAACATCAACCGTGCCTTCCATTGGGGTCTGCAGAACCAGTGATCCTTCAATTCCCAAAAATCCCTGCGGCGGCGTGACGTCTGGAACGAGGTAGACATAAGGAATCGTATGGTTAGTGCAATTCTGGATTCCATCGAGGATCAATTGCGCGTTATCACAGGCATTCACCACCACATAGACAGTATTCCCACCCGCAAACGCAAACTCATTGACGTCGAACGAGAATCCGTTGGAATAGAGCCCATGCGCTTTACTAAAATAAGTGATATCCTCGGGAGCTGGGCTTGCCGCGTTTTTCCAAACCTTCACTCGATATTCTGTCACATCTGTCGACGTCGAAGGATTCCATGTGACGTCAAGTTTAGCGGTGAGTGCATTGTAGGATACAGTTTGCACGCCGTCATACAGCGGAACGGTCAAATCTTGGGTATAACGCTGGAGGTAACTGCTGACGGTCGTAATATTTCCCGCGGAGTCACGCGTTTTAAGGCAAACGCTATAATAAGTCTTTTCATTGAGATTTTTGATTTCGATCTGCCCCGTGGCACCCTCGGGATAGGCGGTCGTGGAAACTTCGTCGTAGAGCAACCCGTTTGTACAAGAATCGCCACCTTTTTCCTTAATATAAACCAGGTAGTGGCTCGCGCCGTTGAGGTTGGACGGGGATTCAATGCCAGCAGCCGTGAATTCGGCCACCAGCGATGTCCCCTCCAAGCCGACTTTCCCCTTGAGCAAGCCCCCGATACCGGTAAATGAGGGGGGAGTCAGGTCACCGGTGGTCACGGTTGCAAAATTGCGGGCCGTCGACCCATTCAGCGAAGGATCCTCATCGATCACAATAAAGTGGTACTGTGTATTTTCCGCGATATTTCCTACCGAGATTTCCATCGGAGGCTTCGCAAGATCATCGACGGGAACGGTCATGATGGAGGTGTATTGGGTGACGTCCAATCCCCCGGTTGCACCCGACCGCTGAAAGACTTTTCGCTTTTTAACAGCGCCCGCTTTGGGCTCCCACGGGGCCGAAAGGACAATTTTACCGTTTTTCACCACCGCTGCCATGGCACCGGCGGTCTGCGGAGCACCGCCGTCCGGCATGGTGGCCCGCAGAACGACATTGTTCAAATCGCAGATTTCCTGCAGGGAGCATGCCCTGACGCCAAATGCGTAGGGCAACTCATCCCCCAGATCGGTCAGAACCGTTGAAATCTTCCCGGCTTCGACCGTCTTCACGGGTTTAGCAGACCAATCGATGGAAGTTCCCGTCGAGGCAAATACCTGGTAGTACGCAGCAGATACCCCCGATACGTCCGGCACGCCCCATTCAATCAGAACCGAGGTGGGAGTTTGAATGGTAACATTCTTAACGCCGCCAAAGTAAGGAGGATTGCTGGACAAGGTGGTCACAGCAAATTCCTTGGCCCCGATCTTTTCATGGGGACCAGCCAGGGCACCACAGGTGTACTTGTAGGTTTGTCCTTCGCTTAAGCCAGAATCAACGAATGAGGTTTCGCCTTTGGAGTTCGTCGAATAGACCTGTACACCGTTGCGAAATACCTTGATCCGATCAGCGCCTTTCAGGGATGGGAATTCAATCCGAATGTCCGAAGCACCGAGGGCAAAGGCATTGCTACAACCATCAAAGTCCGCCAATGAGTCAGGAACTTTGACTTCCAGTTGACGGAGTCCGAGTGCCGCCAATGATCCCTTCTGTGCTTCGCAGGTATACACATAGGTCACCCCTGGCACGAGGTCAGCATCCACATAGGCTGTACTGGCGGGTGAACGGCTGGTAAATACCGATACCCCATCCCGATATATGACCACCTGCTCGGACTCTTCGGGAAAGACAAATCGCACTTTAACATCATCACCGTCAATCAGTGCATCCTGACAGCCCTCATACCCAGCAAAGGGGTTGATGGTTTCCACCGTCGGCGCGAGCGTTCCCACCCAGGTGTCGTTGCCCATTTGCGCCTCACAGCGGTATCGATAGCCTTGACCCACTTTAAGCCCTTCATCGAGCAAAGTGGTCGAAGTGACCGCATCCAGGCGTTTGACCAGAGCGTCATCACGATAGACGCGCACCTCTTGAGCACCCTGGGGAAACTCCACATCAATACGAATCGTCGACGCCGTCTGCGCGACGACCTTCAGACATCCCTGATAGGATTGCACATTACCGGCTGCAAGAAAAATCACGGAAGAATTCGTGTCGCTGGTTCCATCCTGACCCCGGATCTTGGCCTGAAATGCGTAAGCGTGTTTTGGATCAAACACCGCTTCGATCTCGTAACTGGTTTTTCCGGCTCCCACAGTGCTCAGCAGCATTCCGGTTTTTTCGGGCAGAACCGATGTTTCCGCAGGGGAGTGAAAGGCGCTCCGCGGGCTGTCCCCCTGGGGCAACTCAATCAATCCATCCGTGGCGGTTATTTCGATTTCACCAAGGTCCTGCATGTAAACCAGATATTGGTACTCCCGGTTGATGTCCGGGGCCTGCCAAACCAGGACAAAACGTCCTTCCGCCGTGAAGTCGAGTTTTTGTACGCCGCTGAAATGCAATCCTCCGTCACTCATTCCCTGAACGCCAACCTTGTCACATGCCGTCAGCGTAGCTAACGCCACGACAATTCCGAGCATCGCACGGGTGCAGTTGGCTAAGAAGTTTTGCGAAAGTTGTTGCAGCATCGACGTCCCGGATCAATGAATGGCGTAGGGACAAACCTTACTTTTGGAAAATCCGCAGCCATTCAAACAATTCACCTATTAGGACATTCGACATTTGGTAAGAGAACTTGAGATAAGTCTTGTTTTCTTATTTATTACAGTAATTTAAAGACAAATTTGCCCGGTTATTAGAATGCGGTGGACCACGTTGGATATGCGGGAAAACCAACTGCACAGCCGAATCAAAGAACTGCGTTTTATCCTATTATTACAGCATCTTAAAGAACCCCTTTCTTGCCATGAAGCCACCTTTCATGATAACCTATGAGAAGGATTCACCTTTGCGTGCCACCAGGCGGAGATCCCTATCAGTTCTCCTGGCTTCAAATTCCAACTCCCGCTGCGCTCCCTGCCTCTGCCGGCGATGGGCTGGTTTTTTATTGCGTTGGCCGCAATGACGTGCGTGACCCTGGAGGCATGGGGACAGGTTAAGACGAAGTCACCCGCTAAAACGCCGTTTCTCAAATCGAAAGTTCTCTATAGCAGCCCCAAACATAATTTTGTCATTCTGGATCAGGGTACCAAACATGGGATGAAGCAGGGCCAGGTTGTATGCCTGCCTCCTCTGCAAAAAGGCCTTAAACCCTATTGCTCTGTGGTCTACCTGGCAAAGGGCAAGTTTAGTGCTCTGGTGCTGCCACGCTCCCTGATGGATCGGGTCAAAAAAGGGACGGTGTTTGCTGAGCCTCGCGCCATCATGCCATTACGGGACAAAAAACTTCCTCAAAAAGGCAAAACTCAGCCAGATTCTAGCCCAAAAGATACAGATATACCCGTTCCCAATGCTCCCGATCCAGACTTTGACTTTGGCCCCTTGACTGACGCCGATGCCGAGGAGATGAAAAACGCTCGTAAGGCACTCGATCTGTTGCGGCAAAAATGGGATAAACAGGAAAAAGAGCAGGCAAAGGATGGATCGTCATCTGCCGTAGATGCATCCATGGGATCGATTTCGGACGACTCCCCGAAAGATGCAAAGACTCCCGGTGGGCAAAATGCACCCTCTCCAAACGGTGACGCCAAAGCCGGTGGTGACGCCAAAGCCGGTGGTGACGCCAAAGGCGGCGGTGACGCCAAAGCCGGTGGTGACGCCAAAGCCGGCGGTGACGCCAAAGCTGGAGGTGACGCCAAAGCCGGCGGTGACCCCAAAGCCGGCGGTGACGCCAAAGGCGGTGGTGACGCCAA
>JAKQGS010000150.1 GCA_029556045.1 Pseudomonadota bacterium
ATAGGTGATTCAGTGCGGAGACCCGGGCGACGATTTGGGCGCTCAGGTGATGGGCATTCACCGCGATGGAGTCTCGTTGGTGAAAACCTCCTTTTCGCAAATGGGAAATGGCTATTTCCAGAAGGCTTGGCCCAAAAAAGGGAAACAATGGCTTGGGCCGTACCAAGGTCAACGGCTTCAGGCGGGTTCCAAATCCCGCTGCGAGAACGATGGCCTTAATGGGCGGTGTGGAAGCCTGCATGCCTTAAACCGGAATTTTGGCAGCCAGGTCCCGAAGAAGATCCCCGGAAAGAAATGGCCACCTCTCATCAAACACCACAGGATCTGCCAGGGTAACAAGGGCAGGACGCACATATTGCAGGTAATTCCCCCGATTTTTTTTAATAGATAAATAACCAAAACTACCGATGGCTTTTAGCTGCCGCTGCAACAGCATGGGCCGCCAATGCTCGTGAATTTCCACAAGGGCCTGCATCGGAGTCCACTCCGGCAGCCGCTGCAGGGCACGCTCCATCAAATCGAGGCGAACCTCCAGACCAAGCGGCACATAAGAGTCGAAACAAAGTGACACCAGATCATATGCGGACGGCCCAAAACGGGCGTCCTGAAAATCGATCAGGGCAATTTTGTGGTCTTTGACCATCAGGTTGCGGGAGTGAAAGTCCCGGTGCACAAACCAATGGGAAAATTGTGCCAGAAAGCGACTTAGGGACTGCGCCTCCTGTTGAAAGGCCTTTTTTTCCACCGCGTTCAGGGAAATTTGCGCGACCGGTTCAACATAGTTTTCAATAAAGAAGTTCAATTCCCAGGCAAAACGCTCCTTATCAAAGGCCCGGCGGCACCAAGGTTCCTGATCCTGGGCCGGGATATTCAGCATCTTGCCGATGATTTGAAAGGAGTCTTCATAAAGCCGGATGACGGACGCCGTGTCACCTAGGCGGCATTTTTCGATGATGAGGGTTTCCAGCATGATGTTGCCGTAATCTTCGATGATTAAGGCGGCATATTCGGGCAGCGCCTTGATAACCCGAGGAATGAAGATACTGTGGCGATCTAAAATATGAGCAATATTGATCCAGTCATAGCCATTTATACGCAGGGCCTCCGCATCGCTACCGGAAAGTTGCATGAGGACAAAGGTTTCGCGGGCATCCGGCAAAGCGATGCGATAATAACACCGATCGGATCCATCCCCCGCCAGCCAGTCAATGGTGAGGGAAGGTACCCCAAGTGTTTGGCAAAGAACGCTGGGAGGGGGCGGTGGTAAAGCGTCGGTCCGTTGATTTTGAACCTGCGTCGCAGGCGTGCCTTCAGCAGGCGTTTGATCCAGCGGTGTCATGGATGATCCCCATTCCGTCAAAGCAATGCAAAACGAATCTCAGGACCCGCCCGCACTTCCAATACCTGTGAATGACTTGTGTATAACTCACCATCTAAAGTGTATCGGATCTTGTCTTCGCTTGAAATCATCATTTTTTCGGTGAAAACCATTTTCAACTCGGGACAACGATGAAATTTCCCTAGAAAGCTGAAAAACAACAAGGACGGTAACCTGCCTATCAGCTGCTGGGGCTCCAGCTCCAAAAACGATGCATGAAAATGACCCGGTTGTGCGCTCTGTTTTGGTAGCAGCGGGATGTGCATAGGCAGGCTGGTCAGAAACGAACAAAAACCGAGCATCGAGCGAACGCCAAAAGTCCGGGTGGGATGAGATCCCGAGGGACTGTATAGATTGACTTGATAGGAAATAGGTTGGAACATCCGCATAAACCGGGCCGTGCGCCGGAGTCCCCAGGTAAAAATTTTGCATCCCATCCAAAATGCACCCAACGGCCCAGTCTTGTTTTGGTAGAAAAGTTCCAATACCGGCATGGCTGCAGCGTCCGCATAAAGAAAACCGCAATGACCCTCCACCCGGATTAAATGGACCGCTTGGGTGGTCAGAGCCCTGGATTTTTCGAGGCGGCAAACCAGACTGCGCAGCCGGGAGATGGGGCTTCCGCGCTGGTGAAGGTAATTTGCCACCACATTCATCGTGCCGCCTCGTAACAAAAATATGGCGGGGTAGGCGCTGGTGTCGGACCCATAGATTTTGACAACGGCTTCGATGCACCGGTTCAGACTGCCATCGCCGCCACAGACGGCGAGCATGGGCACCTTACGGGAGCGAAAAAAGGCCACCGCCTCATCCAGTTCCGTCAGAGTTTTGGTACTCCGGATTAAAACGACGTTTTTTCCAATATTTTCAAGTTTATGAAAAAGTTCTGGATTTCGTTTGTTTAGTTTTGAATGTGGGTTTATGATGAGCCCCAGCTGCTGCATAACCCCTCGCAACAAAAGGGTAATTTAATAAAGTATGACCCGCAATCTTCCGAGTCATCATACCAGTCAGGCGTTGACAACTCCCACGCCATTGCAGCTTTACCTGCAGGAAATTGCCAAATACCCCCTTTTGACACCGGAGGAGGAGTACGAAACCGCCCTGAAGCACTTTGAGGGTGGCGATATCTCCGCGGCCCATCGGCTGGTGACCTCCAACCTACGCCTAGTCGTCAAGATTGCCAACGAATTTAGACAGGCCCAGTCCAATCTCCTGGATCTGGTGCAGGAGGGCAACTATGGGCTAATGCAGGCGGTGAAAAAGTTTAACCCCTACAAGGGGGTCAAACTTTCCAGTTATGCCGCTTGGTGGATCCGAGCTTACATACTGAAATACATCATGGATAACCGCAGTCAGGTTAAGATTGGCACCACAGCGGCCCAGCGAAAGCTGTTTTTCAATTTACGCAAAGAAACGGAAAAACTGCTGAATGAATATGAGACTGTCGATACCCGGCTGCTGGCAGAGCGGTTGGCGGTGCGTGAGAAGGACGTCCTGGAGATGCAGCAAAGGCTGGCAGCACCGGATATTTCCCTCGATGCCCCCTTGACTGGAAATGGCAGCGAAGATGACCTTTCCTCGCGAAACTATTTTTTGGCTTCACGCGAGCCTTCGGTGGAAGATCGCCTGGCCAATCATGAGATACAGGAGATTTTTGGGGAGTCCCTCAAAGAATTCAAAGAAACTCTTAAGGGGCGGGACCTTGAAATTTTTAATGAGCGTCTGGCTGCAGAAAGCCCGTTAACTCTGCAGCAGATCGGTGACAAATACGGCATAACCCGCGAGCGGGCCCGTCAGATCGAATCCCGCATCATGAACAAACTCAAAGAATTTGTGAAAAATAAAGGAATCATTGAGATCGATTCCGAGCCATGAATAGATGGAAGCTATCGAGGGCTGTTGAAACCCTGTTGAAGCCTTGTTTTTAAATCGCCCAACCTTTTGATATTTGTCGTCTTTTTCTCCTCTTCGGAGCGGGAGGGGGTGGACGAATGGGACGTCTCCATCTGCAGGTTTTCGTCTGGCAGTTCTTTGAGAAAGCGACTGGCTTTGCGGGGTTGTTTTTGAAACCCGGAGAAACGCTCCTTGGCCAGACTTAGAAAGAGCCTTTCCTTGGCCCGGGTGATGGCGACATAAAAGAGCCGCCGCTCCTCGGCCAGACCGTGGCTGCTTTCCAGTGAGTTTTTATGGGGGAGTTGCTCTTCCTCAAGGCCGCAGACAAATACCAGCGGAAATTCCAACCCCTTGGATCCGTGGATGGTCATAAGTGAGATATGGTTATCATCCTGTTGGTCTTTCTGATGTTTGGGATCATCACCAAGCGTCAGCAGATCAATCACCTCGTCCAAGAGATTGCCTTTGGACTTCTCAGCATCGAGATATTCTACGGTTTGAGCCACCCAACCGGGCAAGCGGCGCAGGGACTCCAGTTTTTTCTGTCGGGTTCCTTCATGGGAGGTTTTGCTGCGGATTTCATCATCCAGATGAAATCGGGCGATCACCTGCTGGCCAAGCTTTTCGATTTCTTCCCGTGTCGCCGCCGGCATGGCGGCCAGTTCCTCGATGGTGCTGACAAATTCCGCAATGCTGGTTTTGGTTTTGTCCGGCAATTCCACGGATCCTTCGGCGCAGACACGAAAGGGGGACTGGTCGAGTTTTTTGCAGGATTCTTCGATCTTTTCAAGGGTTTTAAGGCCAACCCCCCGATTGGGGATATTGATGATCCGCCAAAAGGACATGCGATCGTTTCTGTGGGCAATGAGTTTGAGAAAAGTCAAAAAGTCTTTGACCTCTTTCTTCTCAAAAAAACTGGTGCCTCCAAACACCTTGTATTTGAGATTTAATTCCCGCAGCGCAATCTCAATGGCTTTGGCCTGATTGTTGGCCCGGTAGAGAATGCCGATTTCCCGAAGCTTGTGCCCCTGGCCCAAAAGACTAAAGCACTTGCGCGCAATCCATTGGGCTTCTTCGCGATCGTCTCCTAGGGTTGCCTTGACGATGGGGTGTTGAATGTCGCTGCGACTCCAAAGGGTTTTACCCTTTCGCCCTGTGTTATTTTTAATCACAGTGTTCGCCGCATCCAAAATCACGTTGCTGCAGCGATAATTCTGCTCCAACTTCACCAGGCGTGTGCCGGGAAACATTTCCTCAAAGCGGTCGATGGTTTCCACCAGTGCGCCACGCCAGCTATAGATGGATTGATCATCATCTCCGACGGCGCAAATATTGTTGAGAGGGGATGCCAGCAGATGAATGACGGAAAGCTGCGCGAAATTGGTATCCTGAAATTCATCAACCAAAAAGTAACAATATTGAGATCTTAACACATCACCCACCGAAGGGTTTGCGACCAGCATCTTATAAACCCGCAGGATGCAATCATCAAAGTCGATGCATCGGTTGAGCTTAAGCTGCCGCTCATAAAGGGCATAAACCTGTCCCAGTAGGACAGGGTCCTCATCCTGGAGGGTTCCCAAACGCCCGGACAGCAGATCATCGGCTTCCAACAGGGCGTTTTTGGCATTGCTGATGCGGGTCAACAGGACCTCCGGTCGATAAAGCCCCTGCCAGTGCTTTTCTTCCAGGGCTTTGCGAATCAGGTCGATTTGATCCGCAGTGTCAATCAGAGAAAAACGCTTTTCCAGACCCGCTGCCGTAAAATGCTGCCGCAGAATCAGCAGACAAAAGCTGTGGAAGGTACCCACAAAAAGTCTTTTCGCCGCGCGTCCCGCAAGGGCTTGCACACGCTCACGCATTTCGCGGGCGGCTTTGTTGGTAAAGGTCAGAGCCACAATGCTTCCTGCTGGGATGCCTGTTTGCAGCATATGACCGATGCGAAATGTGATCACCCGGGTTTTACCGGTTCCGGCTCCGGCCAGAATCATCAGCGGTCCCTGTGTAGTGATCACCGCATCCCGTTGTTCGGGATTTAATGTGGATAGGTCGATATGCATGGGTTCCCTGGCTTTTCAAAATGCGTGGACTTAATGTATAAAGGAAGGCAGCATTCAAGGAAATCATCTTTTCTTAATCCAGGTTGTCCCATGGCTTTGGCAGCGGAGCAATTTTTCGGAATAATTCCAATTGTTACAATTGGATTAACCTATTTGCTGGTGGCCCTGGCGGAGCATCGCATGCACCGCATCAACTATGATTTTCTGGTGGTGGCAGGCGGTGAAGAGCTGATTCCCTCACTGATGCGTCGTTATTATCAG
>JAKQGS010000014.1 GCA_029556045.1 Pseudomonadota bacterium
CGTGCTCCGAATTGAGGGATTGGCCGGAGGCATAATTGATTCCCTCCTCCGGCACTTCACTGACCGCCTGTGCGGCGCGACGGACCACCACGTAGGAACTGGCCTCAGCGCCGGCAACCCAAGCGAGGGTCTGCTGTTCGCGACCTTCTGTGATCACCAGATTGGTGGGGGACGAAGGGGGTGTGGTATCCCAAACTTGACTAAGTGCTACGGAATGGGGGTTACCAGCCTGGTCGATGGCTTGCACCGTGAGTTGGTAGGTAGCGCTGGAGACAAACACACTGTCCGCTGTCGTCATGGTCCACTGTCCTTGCCCGTTTACGGTCAGAACGTGGTAGGTGGGACAAGCGGCATCAAATGATGTCCCGGCAGCGTTCAGGCATCCGCCCCCTGATTTTTGTAGCGATGCACTCACGGAGGCAATACCAGCGGTGGCATCAACGGCATCCCCCGAGAAAACTGTTTGATTGCCTAGCGTGTAGTAAGGACCAAAACCGCTCAGGGCATTGGCGTTGATGACGGGGCCAGTGGTGTCTTTGATCCATTGGTAGGAGGTGGAGCCGACCAGCATGGCCCCTTCGCTGCTGGTGCCACTCACCATCAGACAAAGTATTTTGGCACCATCGGCACCGAGATCTTCGGATATTGCCACTGTGACAGGAGTCCACTCGCCATAGGAGGCTCCGCCGCAATCCATTGCTCCCGCCATGAGGCTGTATCGATACTGTTGAATCAGCTCCCCCTGAACGGTGACGTCCAAAGATGCCGCAGCGGAAACGGTTGCAGGCAACCCATCCAGCTGTGGTGAGAGCGTAACATTGGAGGGTGTGGAGCCCCCTGAAGTTGTGGAGCTTTGTATCGAGGTGCCGTCAACCGGAGGAACTCCCTCGTCGGAATCACCCTTTTTGGAGCAATTCCCCAACACGCTTCCCAAGGTAATGGCAAGCGCAGCATAACCAAAACGATGGGGCAAACTGATGGCCATATCAAGTCTCCTGAGGGTGGTTCTCGCATGATTTCTATCGGTAAAGATTGGCGAAACATTTAGGATTTTTTCGTTTTTTTTCGGAATCTAGGGGCGGATATTTTTGTCTGTAATAATAGAATGTTGCAGGTACCTGATCAAAATACCGGATCGGAGTTATAATAAAATTATATCCAACGTAGGAGAATCCCTTCATGAAGAGCCAACTTGCGCTTTTGGCCGCCTTTTTTCTGATATCCTGCAAAACCACCGGTCGCCAGCCACCTCAAACCAGTGAGGTACAGGGTGTGGATGTTATTCCCGGAACCACCGGTGCAGACAATCGCAGTGCATCGTTCCGTCTGAGCTGGCCCTGTAGCGGCAACAAACGCCCCAATCCCAACAAGGACAGCGAAGGAAAGCCCGTGAGCGGGATCACGCAGGAAGAATACTGCGAATGGTATTTTGTTCCGGGCACGGAAGTGCGCACCGAGAAGCTGGAACCCCTTCGGTGTATCTTCACCAACTCCTTTGACGCCAGCCGCTCTTATTTCATCCCCGCCAGAAATCCCAAAGTCAGTCGCTACTGGGATAGCCTCGATCTGCGGGAAGTGGTGTACAAAGGTAAAAAGATTGGGGCTGTTGCCGGTGAAAAGGAAGATTACGACCGCTACATGTCTCGTATATCCGACCAGGAACGCAAACGCTGGGACACCCAGTTCAACACCTATCGTGCGTTGGTTCGTTTGGTGGAAGATTGTTCCCCCAAAGGAGTGCGCTGTGAACAGATCAACTGTGTGGCGGATCGTGCATCAGATCCGCTTGTTTGCAGTGCTGTGCAGACCGTCGTTAATGAAAATCAGTGCCAGATCGGTTTAACGGATTTTACCTCCCTGCCGGTGGGTGAGCGACGAGCTCAGGTGACCGCAGACCCAGAGTTTTTGGAGACCCGTCGTCGTCATGCCAAACGGGACCTGATGCAGGAAATCATCTTTAAACTGGAGTGGCATTTGCAGGAAACCGGTATAATTCCCCGGGATCAACGTCTTCCCAGCGGTTTCTGGAGAGGGATGAAGACTGAATTGGTAAAATTGGGTGTGATGCTGGAAACCGAAAAATTGCCGTTTTTGAAATATGAAACCATACAGGATGAATATGAGGCGAAGACCCCCTGGCGAATGCCATCGAATATCAATGAAATTAATGCAATTCAAAAGCTTCTGGCCAGCGTCAAGGAGATTGCATTCAAGGAGTGGAATAAGATTCTCGATGACGAAAAAGCCCGCAACTATCAGCGCTTGATTGGTGATACCGCCTACAAATTGCAGCTGGAGATTAAGCCCGGAGTGCAGGAGTTTTGCTCCTACCGCATCGAAAAGAAACTCAAGGATCTTGACCCCAATGCAGAGGCAGACCACACCCTTGTGGATTGCACTGTACCCGAGGGTGTGGCGGGAACCGACCTGGAGGAAATCCGCTTCTGTGACGAGTTGGCGCAGCACATCTTTGTGTCAGCGCGGGTCGATGTGAATAATTGCCAGAAGTCTCTGTGCAATCTCCTGGGGTGCCAGGATCCCGACAGGCCTGGGACAACGGTCTCCCGCTCTTCCGAGAGTCGCCGGGTTGATCTGATCGAAGGAGCCAGTCGTGCAACCGACACAGGTTTGGGAGGTCGCAGTGGTCGTCTATAATTCCGCAAAATTTTGGTTGGGAATTCTCCCGCTGCTGATGGTGACCCCATCCTGCAAGATGCGGCCAGTTATTAATGAAACAAGTGGAGCCACGGCTGCTGAGACCCAACAGCCAGCTCTCCTGGAGGCCAACGACATTGCTGTTTTACTACCGCTCCATTTTCGGAATGACCTCGACGCAGTCAAGGGGTTGGAAACCACAGGTCATGGATTCTGCAGTGCCCGCGGCTTTGGGGCTACCAGCAATGGGGCGGCGGTGCTTACCACCACCCAGTTCGATGATTTCAGCAAGCGGGTATTCGGGTTGGACAAAACTGAATGTGCCCCGGTCAATCAGATTTCGGGGGCGGAAGATGGTCCATTGATCGACGACAACCACCATGTGGCTTATTACAAAGGGCTGCGTGGGGAGATCTGTCTCTACGATAATTGGAAAGTTGTCGGCATGCGTTTTGAACCTTGCGGCAACCGCGCCGACTTCCGCGATGGGCAGGGTAAACCCCGCGCCGTTACGACCACGGATTTGCCCCCCAGTGGACAGTGTCTTCCTGAGTTCCGTCTGATTGCGCAACCGTTTGTATTCGAACAGGGCCAGTGGCGCCTGGTGGATACCGCCCTTCACCTTCTCTATAAAGTTCCGGACCTCAATGGGGTGGTGGCGGATTTGCGTTACCTGCAAAATATTAAAAACCAGGTACTGCAGGGGCAATCCTCATGGCCCAGCGAACTTCCGCCGGATCCCCGCCGGCATACTCCGCATCCCGCCCTGCGCCAGGAGATGGCTCAGTGCGATACGAATGGACCTGGGGTGTTTGGCCAGGCGCTGTCGAGGATGATGGGAAAACACGCGACCCCTGAACGGTTGTCCGGTATTGCCTGGATGACCAGCGACACATCTCCGGGTGTCTGGTCCTTTGGCACACAGGCCTTTGAAAACGGTCAACTTCTGCCCAAGCCGGCGGAAGTGGACTGTGTGGATTCCTTCAGTCTTGACCGCGCCCAGGATGAAAAATATCCTCTGGACTCCAAGCATCTGAATCCGCTGGTCTACCAGGAGCACCGTTGCCCACCCTCCAAGCATGTGACTCTGGCACCCTGGGTGGACTACGAGGGCAAATCCAAGAAGGGGCGCAAGGCATTTGCCTCGCTGGCTGAAGTCGACACCGCCAAAAAAGCCCCATTGGCGGAAAAGGATGGTCCGCTGGCTTCCGTCCATCAGCTGCCGATTCAACCGGGAGTGCCGGAGACCTGGGGCAAACAGCTGGAGATTTTTAATACCCTGTTGAATCCACAGGAGACCAGCCAGTTAGGGGTCTCTCACGGTACGAATTGCACCAGCTGTCATCTGCTGGATAATACATTGAACAAGATGCGGCTGCTCCTCCGTTACCCCAGCTATGCCGGTCCGATTCCCCACCCCAATCCCCCGCCGGTGTGGAAGCCCTATCTGGACAAAGCGCGGGAAAACACCAATCTACGGAACTTCGGCTATGGTCCAGGGTTCACCTATGGGGTCTCGCTGCGCACCCTTTATGAAATTGATGATATCCGCAATGTGATCAATGATTTGTTCAAGGATGTGCCGGCAGCGGCTTCCCTCTAAAAAAGTCTTCTGTATTCGCGACCATCGGCCGGCCTCTCAAGTTTCCGGAGTGCATGCCGATGCTTGTTCTTGTAAATGGCTGCGTGTATGGTAATTAAGGCAGCGTTTACCACTGAAGGAGCCACATCGCGTCATGATTCTGTAATCCCCTCACAGCAAAGTCAGGCATAACTTGAACTTTCGAGTGGAGCAGATTTATGACTCTTATCCGAGCGATCGATATCGCTTATCAATATCCCACACAAATGGAATCCATCTTTCACGGCGTCAATCTGACCCTTGATCACGGGCATCGTATTGGCCTGATTGGTCAGAATGGTGCCGGCAAAACCACATTGTGTGCGGTGCTGGCGGGACGTTTGCATGAAACGTCTGGTCGCATCGTACGTAAACCGTCCCTCACTACCGGCTGGTGTTACCAAAGTCTGCCGATTGGGCATGACACGGTGGCGGAATTTCTGAGCAGTCGGGGAACCGACATATATGAGGGGGGATTCTTGCAGAGCCTCAGCGAATGGGGGCTTTCCTTTGACCGTCTATTTGCATCCCATGACCAGTGGAGCGGGGGAGAATTGGTGCGTTTGCAACTGGCGACTATACTGCAGAATCCCCCGGATGTGTTGGTTCTGGATGAGCCCACCAACCACTTGGATCGTGAGGGGATGGACCAGCTGATGGAGCGGTTGGCCTCATTTAAGGGGGGACTCATCATCATCAGTCACCATCGGGATTTTCTCGATCGGATGACCAACGGGACATGGTGGCTGGACGGTGGATGTCTGACCTCTTACGGAGTATCGATATCGGACGCTTTGCGGCAGCGCGAGCAGGAGCAGGAGGAACAACTGCGTCTCAAGCAGGAACTGCGTCAGCAGATTGGGCAACTGAAAGAATCCCAGCGCGCGCGGCTTGATCAGGGATTGGAAATGGAGAACTTCAAGGCCTCCCGTTCTCGCAAGAAGAACGGTGCCCTTTGCAAGCGGGACGAAGGCAGCGGCAGCGCCCGCGTCAACCCCGGCAAAATGATGCGGCAATCGAAAGTTCTGGCGGACAGGATTGAGCGCATGGAGGCAAACCTTGCGGGTATTCAGGTGTCCAATGCCAAAAGCCGTAAGATTCACTTTGAGGGGGGCGAGGGACCTCAGGGTCGGCGTATCCTGGCTTGGAATGATCACACTGTGGTGATTCCAGGCACGGACACCATTTTATTATCCGGTTTACGATTGGATATCCATGGCGGCGATCGTCTGGGTTTGGTAGGGCCCAACGGTTGTGGCAAGACGCTTTTACTTTGCGACATGCGCCGTGAAATGGAACGGTTGGGGCGGCACGTCGGCTTTTTGCCGCAAGTTTTGCCCTCGCCTCCGGGGGTCACGGTGGCGGAATATCTGGCGGGTGGGGACATGCCGCTTTTATCCCGATCCCTCGTGGTGCTGGGATCCCTTCATGTGAGCGGCGATTGTCGGAGTCGCCTCCTGGCCTCCCTCAGTCCCGGAGAACGCAGCAAAGTCGAATTGACGCGCTTGATCATGAGCGAGCCGGAGGTGCTGATGCTGGATGAGCCCACCAATCATCTGTCGATCGTCGATCTTCTGGCCTTGGAGGTTGCCCTGAGCGAATTTGCCGGAACCCTGATCGTGGTGAGCCATGACGAGCGGTTTTTGGAGAGGCTTGGGTGTGACATACGGGGGTTGAAGAAAGCTAGGGATTAAAAAAAGAGGGATCGTCTGATCCCTCTTTTTTAACGCTTAGCAAACGCACCCATTAAATTAAAATTTCTGGGTGATCTTGGCAAAATAGGAGCGTCCGCGGGCAGAGTACAAGGACAAGTCAACATCCTCATTCTTAAGGATATTGCCGGAGGTGTCTTTACCGCCGATGGTGTCAAAGAGGTTATTGACACCAAGGGTCAGCCCGCCATTCCAAGGGGTCTTCCAGTCATAAGCGGCGTTGTACTCCGTGTACTGACCAACGCTGTGATACTCACGGTTTTGCACGATATCCTCAGGATCCTGGGACTGCTTGCCGGTGGTGGAGGATGTCAGGGTTCCCGTGTGGATTGACGTGCCAAAGCTGAAAGAGTTGGTCCAGCGGTATTTGGGAGCTCCCTTGAGACCAGCAATTTCCCTTTCGTTGGAGGCCGCCTTAGTTTCCGTAGCAGCTCGCTCCTGAACTTTGTATGAAATATAACGGAAGACGCGGGAATTCCAGCCCATACGGTAGTCGTCCGCAAAACGCAGGTTCAGGTCACCATTGACGTCAACGGCGTAAACGCTCATGGTGCCGCGGTTTTGGGTGGGCAAGGCCATAGAGGTGATAACACCATCCGGGTCCACTGTCACCCGGTTGTCGCCGATATCCTTACCGGCATAATAATCGTCCAGGATCTCCTGGGGGGCGTCGGTACCGTGAGTCCCGGTCATGCTGATGGCATGGTAGTCGGTGGTGAGGGAAAATTCGGGAATAGGCTCCACAATAAAGCCCACCGTGTAAGATTTACCTTTTTCCTCCTTGAGGTTTTTATTGCCGGGACCGTCCACGTAGATTTGGTGGGAGCCACCGGGTTCACAGATGTTGCCGCGATCCCGTTCCTGCTGGCACCACTTTTCATCGGCGACAGAACGATAACCACCGCCCCCTTCCTGGTGGACATCCGCCAGAATCGGGGCTTTAAAGCTGGAGGCCATGTGGGCACGGAATGCCAGATTGGCAAAGGGTGAGTATTTCGCCCCCAAACCGTAGTTGGTGGTGGAGCCGAAATCATCGTATTGGTCAAAACGCAGGGCGCCGTCGACTTCGACATTTTTGATGATAGGTGCGACCACTTCCGTATAGACGGAGGAAACGTGGCGTTTGCCTTTGCCTGACACCGAAGCGGTGCCTTCATAACGTGGTTCACCCTGGAAAAACTCCCGATCCCGCTGATCGGGAGACTGCTCGTAGGATTCTGTGGCGTAAGACCCGCCGATACCCCAGCTCAGCATGCCACCGGATAACGGGATGAGATCACGGCTGCCGTAAACGTCCCAAAGGGTCAGACGATTGACTTCCGATGTCTTAAGATCCGCGTGGATGCCGTCCAATAAAGAAACGTTGCGGTTGGGGTCGATGGGAATAAAATCAGGGTCGATTTTGTTGGTAAACGAACCGTCCGTTTCCCAGGTGCCATGGAAAAGACTGGTTTGCGCAGACTTGTCCAAAATATTGTTAAAGAACCGTTGGTTTTCCGCCACATAGTGAGTCAGGCTTGAGTTCCAGCTCCAATCATCCCCGGCTTCACCTTCAAGCATCAGGGTGCCACCGTAGGTGCGGTCGAAGTTGTCGTTTTCTCGCAGCGGCATTTCCAGGGTTTTGGCGTTCAGCTCAACGATTTGCCCATCCTGCACATCGGTCATGCCGAGTTCCCGGGCTTTGGCTGCGGAAAGCAGAACCCCCGTTCCCTGAATTGGGTCGGTGGTGTTGGTGAGGTAGTTCCCCATCACATAGTGCGAGCGAACCTCATCATAGAGCAACGTGGAGGAAAAATTCAGATTGTCATTGATTTCGTAGTGGATGCGGTTAAACGCGTACCATTCCTTTTCCTGGGGAGACAACCAAGATGGGGTATCAGCCCTTTTACCGGCGCAGTAAGTATCTGGTAGGGTGGGTACTGTGTTTTTCCGATTTTCAGCCGGGCAATTGGGGCTGGGTTGAAAATCAGATGTGCGTGCTCCAGTGGTGGCGTCCAGAGTACGGTAAGACCAAGTACCAGCTGGGGCCAGTCCGGCGGTATAGTCCCGCGGAAATTCACCCTGTGAGATATCCCGATTTTTTTCCCAGACCTCGTTGCGGGTTTTGGCTCCAATCGAGGTGATGATGTGGAGATTTTCCCCGACTTTAGTGCCATTGGTGACGGAAAGTTCGGTGACGTCACCACCGCCATGTTGGGTCACACTGCGGTAAAGGGCCGCTTCGTTACCCTCAAACTTCTTTTTGGTGATGATGTTCACCACGCCACCAACGGCGTCGGCACCGTAGACGGCGGATGCACCACCAGACAGAATTTCGATGCGATCGATCATGGCTGTGGGGATGTTGTCGATGTTAACGGCACCCCCCAAGCTGGACTGGGGTGGCAGTCGTTTGCCGTCCAGCAGCACCAGTGTTCTACCGGAGCCGATGCCCAAGAGATCGATGGTGGAAGCACCAGACCGGACAAACCCTCCTTCACCGGTAAAAACACCGGTTGGAGCACTGGCGCTTTGACGAAGCGTTTCCACCACAGACGGCGATCCCGTCTTGGTCATTTCTTCCGCCTTGATGGCAGTGACCGGAGTGGTGCCTTCAATGTCAACGCGCTTGATGCGGGTTCCCGTCACGATGATCTTTTCGAGTTTCTTTTCATTGGGCGCTGGTTTGCTGGCTGGAGCCGCAGGGGCCGTCGGTGCGGCTTGAGGTTGTGATCCATTAGCATCCGGCTTCGGGGCATCGGTGGGTTGATCAACCGGAGGTGTGGTCGTTGGTTCAGCAGATTGAGTCGCCGGCGGAGCCTGAGTCGGAGCGGTTTCGGGGGTTTGTCCCCAAAGCGGCTGGTTGATCATGCCGACAGCCAGAAGGCTTGCGGCAATCCGTTTGCATGGATGGATTTTCATCGTTGTCGTTCCTCATGTTGGCTCGTCAATGGACGTCACCGCTGGGGGATCCGCTCAAGTCGGATCGTAGGCCCAAGATTAAAATTGATTAAACCCAGCTCGGTTCTTCCATAAAAATACGGTAAGAGCAATTTAAAATTT
This sequence comes from Pseudomonadota bacterium, assembly GCA_029556045.1. The sequence continues at coordinate 9,031 of JAKQGS010000014.1, forward strand.
CGTAAACTACTGAATAACAATGACAAAATGCGTCAAATCGACCGATGGGCCGGAGGGATTTTTCAGGATGGAGGGGGAGAGCGTAAAAGAACGAGGCCGACGTCCAAATAAGTCGGCCTGAACACAAAAGAGCTATGAAAGCACTGTTATGGTTTTAAAAACGAACTCATGAGATCAGCCACACCGTTGACGACCTGGGGCCACACGACCAAAGCGGTGCCCTGTCCGTTATGCACCAGTATCGGATGGCTGACCATGGCGATATCGGTGTCGCTCACCCGTTGTTTGGTCCCCCACACGCCCCCCGATTGAGTGGCATAGGTCAGGTAATAGGCGGAACCCGATTGCTCCACCCAGGTGGCGAGGAAGCCGCCTTTGGGGCCATAAACGACCTCTGGGAAGTAGGCCATCACAGTGTCCCCACCCGGATTGGCTTGAACCGGTGCAGACCACTTGGCGCTTAAAAAATCCATTTGGGTGCTGACTAATGACTGGTCTCCATTGAGGAGAGCCCACATCACCACAAATTGGCCCTTGCCATTGGAGGCTCCGATGGGATTTCCCACCTGTTGTCCGACATCGTTGCTGATCTGCTGCGGGTTACCGTAGTTATCGGCACTGTTGGCGGCATACACAATGGTTTCTCCCACCGCGGAATCATATTGTCCCCAATGAATAATGGTTTGTCCCGTGCCGCTGGTTGTGAGGCCAAGGGCCACCAGGGTGCCAGCGTAGGCTCCGCCGATCTGCGAAGGTGGTTCCCACGACTGAACGGCTGCTTTCCATTGGGTAAACCATGGGCCGCCGGTGCCACCCTCACCCCAGACCACCACGATATTGCCGGAACTGTCGCAGGCCAGCATGGGGCGACCGGAGGGGGTGTCATTCGAAATCCGAACGGGAGTTCCCCATCCGGACTTGTCGGCATAGCGGTTGGCCCAAATGCCGTGGTTTTCTTCCTGCCAGGCTGCCACAACATCGCCGCCGCAGTTGCTGGCCAGGTCAACGTTGAATTCATGGTTTGTGGTGTTGGTGGTGGTGCTGATGGCCTGGTGTCCCCCCGCGGGAGCCCAGCCACCGGACGGTGTCCAGATGCGGCTATAGATTTCTGAGACCACCGTGGTGTTATTGGTCGGATTAGTGCCCCAGGCATGCCAGGCCACAACAACTTCACCGGACGCCGTGTGGGCCACGTGGGGATTGTAGGACCTTGAATTGGCGGGACCGACACCGATCATGGTGGTGGCACCCCAAATATTGTTTTGCCAGATCCGGGCCCAGGTGCTGATAACACCATTGTTGGATTGAACCCAGGTCACCGCAGCGGTGGTGGCATTCACAAAGTCCGCGTCAATCTCCTCGGCGTCACCGCTGCTATTGGCTTCCAGCGCTAGGGGAGTGCCCCAGCGACCAGAGGGGCCATCGACGGTGGTGGCATCACCCGCTATGCAGGCAGCATAGGCGTCAGAGGCCTCCACTTCCTTGATTTTAGCTTCGATGGTGAAAATAAAATCCCCATAGGTGCCCAAGGTGGCCGCGACCTGCACCACACAGGCGCATTCCGCCTGAAAGTCCTTGTTTTCCGGATCACCCTTTTTGGACGCGCAGGTGGCAATGGCATTGGCTTTGTCGCTCTCGCTCCAGTCGTTGGTGCCCGAGTCTTGATGGGCATTGTCTTTTTTGCCGCCGGTTTGAACGCCGGGGGGGGCTTTCGTGCAAGCGGCCTGAGCAAGTCCTAGACAAAGCGCTGCCGCGATGGCGGACACATAGAAATTCCGATGGGTATTCATGGATGTTTCCTTGTTGCGATGCCCCGGTTATTCGAAAAATAGTGCAGAATCTCAGTTTCTTTATCGGAAGTTTGCGAAAAAAAATTGAGGAAAGAATTGCTGCTGTCAAAAACTTTGACAGTGTAGCCACCATGGAGAGGAATGGAAGGTGGTTCGCTCATGATAATGGGCTGAAAGGACGGTCAAAAACAAATCAGCTCTGAGTCCAGGCCACGGGCATACCTTTTGCTTTTGGCTCGGCGGGAACCAAGGGTTTCCCGGAAACTGGAGTAAGAAACCATGAGCGGATGGCAGCGGACAACGGATCGGACTCTCGGGGTGATTTTAACCCTGACGATGTGGTTTGGCGTCGCTGTCGTGGCGGTTCTGGGATTCAGCGTCCTGCATGAGTATCACCACAACCATGTGCTGGTTTATCGTCCCACCAATGACACGAAGAATGTCGCCGCTGCCGCGGCTAAAGCGACCTTGCGGCGGGAAAAACCGAGCTATCGATTACCGGCCCCCAAAGGGGTGGACGCAGTGTGGCTCAATGCAGAAACCCGGCTTGTGGGCACGCTGGAGCGAGGACGCAAAACCATGAAAAAACGCGTTAAGACCGCCCGCCACAAGCTGGCGGATGCTTTGGTTGAGGAATAATTCCTGCCCTAGTGGATCGGCTTCATCCCCGCAGCCAATACTTCCACCGCATCGACCGCATACTGTGATGTGGCCATCATCAGGGCCGGCGAAAGAAAGATCAGCCGTTCTGTTTGTACCGCCTTTAAGGACTTCCATCCGGGTTGTTTCTGAATCTGCCGCTTGAGTGCATCCTGCTCATGGGGAAGTGCCGGTACCACCACAAACGAAGGATTCATGGTGACAAGAAGTTCAAGCGACATCTTCTGCCAGCCATCAATGCCTTGAGTTGAGGCGAGATTTCGGCCGCCCGCAAGACTGATCATGTTATCAAACAGCGTATTTTTTCCCAGCAGGTAACCCGTCGGTTCATATCCCAGTACCGGCCGGGGTGAGGCGGTGGGGGCGGACCGCTGCGACTTGGCCACCTTTTCTAATCGGTCCGACAGATGCTGTACCAGTGTTCGGGCTTCCGCTTGAGCCTGCAGTGCTTCTCCCATCAGCGTTATGTTTTGAAGAATATCCCGCATGGTCCGTACCTCGCCCACCTCCACGATCTTGAGTCCGGAGCGTTTAAGTTGCTGCACCAGACCCGGCCGGTTAAAGGGAGCTGCAAAAACCAGATGCGGTTTTAACGTGAGGATCGCTTCCGCGTTGTCACCAACCCTTGCAATGCCTTTGACCAGATCGGCATCAAGATTTGAAAACCGTTTATCCCCCGCCAAATGGGAGAGTCCCACCACCTGATGGCGGGTGGATCTTTCGGTCAGGGTCATCAGAATTTCATCCTGACCCGCAGCAAGAGACACCACCCGTTGTCGGGGTGGTGTGGATGATGATTGCAACGGACCCGATTGGCCAAAGCCAGCCGATGCAGCAAGAGGCATCAGGATCTTGAGGAGAAATTTGATGAGCCGGGGCAGTACCATTGGTGTCCTACATGGATGGTTGAGGACCCATCATAGTTAAGATAGACCTCAAAGGTAAGACCCAAAATTCTTTTTGCCCCAACATACCACTCCGGACTCATCGATGGCACAGGCATTGTCCTGCTCCACCTCCAGGAATCGCGGGGATTTGAGGGATGGCACATTTTCGATCTCAATGGTGTCAAGCACGCTGAAACAGCGCACCCCGGTGTCGTCCAACGTGCACAGCACATGTCGTCCCATTTGTACCGAACGGATGTTTGTAAATGTGGGTGTTGTGGTGATACGGCCATAATAAATACCGGTATCGTAAAAGCAGGTGACTTTGCTGCGGCCCTCATGCACGGCACAGAGATTACCCTCATAGGCATCCATATCGTCGATCACCCCCAGTCCGTCCAGTTTGGCCTGGGTTAGAAGGCTGGGAAATTTGGTGCAGGTGGCTGATCCCGATGCCGTGAAACTGCAATCAAGGGTCGCGTTGTGAATCACCTTGATGGTGGTGGGATCAAGGGCGGATGCACTCCAACCGATGACATCAAAATTCATACACTGAATCACGTCCCCAAATTTGACGCATGGTGATGGGCCCGTGAGGAGAAAATTTTCATCCAGAGCCTGAGGGATATCAAGGGAGTCAGCCTCAGATGCGGCGTGGCAGCTCATCGAATTTTCCTTGAGAACGCAGGTACTGCCTCGGTACATCATGGCCACATCGAGAGCGTCATTGCTGCTTTCTATGGGCGCTTGGCTCATGGGGCCGCTTCCCCAACAGGTTATTCCGCCATCGTCCAGAATGGCACAGGCCTGTCCCACAAATCGCTCGTCGTTCAGAACGACCTTTTTGACGTTGGTGATTGTGGGGGGGATGGCCAATTGATGGTTATTTTCTCCAAGACAGGAGATGGTTTTACCAACGGCATAACAGACGGTGGAATAACCAAGGGCAAGATTTTGTGCGTTGTCCGGCAGTGTATGGGAGAGGATATCGGGCCGTGACGAGTCGGCATTGTAGAGGCAATTGAATGTGGACGGCGTGCGATAGCACAGGTCATTGGCGAGGCTGGAAATCGCCAGATCCGCCTCCTCAGGAATCTTGGCTTGGCTGGGAAAGCCATAACTCACATGTCCCAAACAGGACACTTCACCGGGAGTCTGCACACAGGCATAGGTAGAACCGCTAGCAATGGCGGTGCCATCGGGATAGTCCCAAGCTTCCGGGGTACCTAATTTCGTCACCCCATCAAAACGGCCCCAGCATTTCAGTTTGCCCTCGTCCAGGACGCAGGAGTGCTCCTTACCGGCGGACACATCCACCGGCGCCACCAGCGTTGGTACCGTCGCCTGTCCCCAGGTATTCGTGCCAAAGCATCCGACTTTTCCTGCCCCGAGGGCACAGACATGATCGTCGCCCGCCACAAGCTTGTTCACTCCGGCAAAACGAAAGTCCTTGCTGGTCTCAATCGGGGTTCCCGGTGACAGGCGGCACGCGATTTGTTCCGGCGGGGTATAAACACAAAGAATATTGCGGCCCCTTGCCAGGAGCTCCCCCGCCCCAAGGTCGTATTCCCTCACACCCTCCTGGTTCCAACATCGGGTTTTACCCCCTTCAAAAAGAGCGCACAGTTCATTTTCGGCGAGTCCTATGCTGACGATTGCTGCGTCCAATTCAAAGGGGACCGATTCCGGATCTTCTCCACCGGGGTCCTGTTGATTGACGGGTGGGGGATCATCCGGCTTCTTCTTGCTGTTACATGAAACCAGATTAAAGACGAGACCGCAGGCGATGGTCCAACGATAGATTTTTTTCATTATTTCTGCCTCCCGATTGCAAACCATTGTATCATTTTTGAACCCATCAGGGTGAGTTTCCAGGTCAGGATGGCCAACGCATGCAGTCGGAGAAAATCGGCATTGACGCGTCACTGGTGCAACGATTGATCGCTGCACAATTCCCCCAGTGGCACGATTTGCCGATTCGGCCGGTTGGTGGAAGGGGAGGAGGTCTTATAAAAATCGCACCTACTCCAGAGCAAAATTCAACCCTACTCTTATGAGTGGTTTCTTATGCATGCATCAGTGATTGCGGTCATAATGTATTATAAATATTAAATAAAATATGGTTCTATTCAGGTGAGCGACTAAATATACATCATCAAGAACATATACTTCACTGTCACGTTGAGGTATAAGTATATTATGAGGTATATAAATGTATCAATTGCACCCAAAAGTCATTCGCCGCATGGAGCTTGCTCTTGAAGCAGTTCTCCCTAAGGTCATTAATGTCAAACTTCAATCTTCGAGGAGAACAGCACTACCTATTTGGGAGATCGCAGGACAAAAGATAAAAGTGGGCTGGGCTAGTGAAGGTTGGTTGCGGCAGGTGAAAGACGTCCTGGAACGGGATATTTCGGCTCCTGGAATAATAATTGCTCGCCGGATGTCGCCGGGCGCACGCGAGCTTCTTTCGCAAGCTGGTATTGGTTGGGTAGATGAGACGGGGGGGGCCGAAATCGCAATTGGTTCAATCATTGTTTCACGCTCAGGAAACCGGTCAGATGAGGTAGAAAGATCTCCCAGATGGACACGATCGGTTGTGGCGGTAGCAGAAGCCATTCTGGCTCGTAATATTTCAACCGTAGCGGAAATTAAAGAAGAAATTGGATTGTCGACAGGCAGTTGTACCAATGCTCTCAAGACGCTAACCGACATGGGCTACCTTGAAGCCAAAGCTGAACGTGGCCCAAATTCCAAACGTAAAATTGTGGATCCCCACATACTCCTTGATGATTACGCAGAAGCGGCATCAAATCTTGAAAATAATGAATCTCTTATTGTTGGTGTTGTCTGGCGTGATCCCATTGAAGGCCTGACCGCCATAGGAAAAAAGTGGGATCGGGCCGGAATAAAATGGGGAGTGACCGGGACAGTCGCCTCGATGCTATTGGCTCCAACCTTGACGACGGCAGGCAAAGCAGAGGTATATGTTGAAGCTGATTCCATCGCTATGCTGCGTTCCGTTGCCGAAAGAGCAGACTTGCAATCGATTGAAGGAGGACGTTTGACGTTGCGCCCCTTCCCAACAAGGACAACTCGACAATTGCTTCATGAGGTCGATCGTTTGAAAATTGTCCCTTGGCCAAGAGTTTTTGCCGATTTGCGCAATAGCGGCGTTCGGGGGGAGGAAGCTGCAGAACATCTGCGGGAGGTTATGCTTGGCTGAAGAATATCAAAGATCGCGAGTTGCGCGGGATGCCGCTGAAAAGGCCCTTGTTAGCGTCGTTTACCATTACGGTTCCAAGCCAGAACTTGTGGTATTGGGCGGATTAGTTCCCGAACTTCTATGTTCAACAAGTCCTTTCCGACATGCTGGAACAACTGACATTGATGTTCAGGCTAATCTTGAGAGCCCTCAAGCCTATGCTGAACAGGTGCTCATTGAACATCCCGATCAGGATCAGGCTACTCTTATGGCTGATGCCGTGTTAGCTGTTTCTCTATTCCATCGACTAGTTTCGGCATAGTTACTTACCAGCCTCATCTGAACTCGATAGAAGGATCATGGTATGTCGACGCAGAAGCCCCCTATCAATCCATCTCTGGTGCAACGATTGATCGCTGCCCAATTCCCCCAGTGGCACGATTTGCCGATTCGGCCGGTTGCCACCAGCGGTTGGGACAATCGGACCTTTCACCTGGGGGACGATCTGCTGGTGCGCTTGCCCAGTGCCGCCTGTTATGCCGCTCAGGTGCCAAAAGAACAAAGATGGTTGCCCTATCTGGCGCCCCAACTGCCGTTGCAAATTCCAGCCCCCATCGCTTGCGGCGAGCCATCCCCCGAATATCCCTGGCAATGGTCGGTATTTCTGTGGTTGCCCGGAGAGTCCGCATGTCAGGCGAGTATTTCCGATCATAGGGAGCTTGCCAGAAGTCTGGCCCAATTTCTCAATGCTCTGCATCGCATCGATACAACGGATGGGCCTGCTGCGGGAAAGCAAAGTTTTTATCGCGGGGATTCTCTGAGTCACTACGACGCCCAGGCTCGAGAATCACTCAAACTTCTGCTGGGAAAAATCAACACCAAAGCGGCGAGCATGCTTTGGGATAAGGCCATGGCAACGACCTGGACAAATAAACCGGTCTGGGTCCATGGTGATTTAAGCGCCGGGAATTTGCTGGTTGCAAGCGGCAAACTGTATGCCGTGATTGACTTTGGGCAACTGGCGGTGGGAGACCCCGCCTGTGATCTCGCCATCGCTTGGACGTTGTTTGAAGGGGAAAGCCGCGACGTATTTCGTGCAGCTCTCCCTCTGGATGCGGACACCTGGCTGCGGGGTGCCGCATGGACCCTATGGAAGTACATGTTGGTGGCCGCCAAGCAGACAGATTGGAATGCGGTGGAGGCGGCGCAACCAACGCGGGTGATTGAGGCGGTTCTGAAAGACTTTCATAGGTTCACTTGTAATTAGGATGTCTATTTTTAGTTTTGAAT
>JAKQGS010000159.1 GCA_029556045.1 Pseudomonadota bacterium
AGACGTCTAATATCCGAATCAAAGGGGTCTCAGGTGGAGGTTTGCCGTTCGGTGGTGATTTCTAAGGGGGGTGGGTGGAGTTAGGAGTTGGGAAAGGGGGGTGAGGGTATTTGAAAAAATATGCTTAAATTCCCTACCAACTGGATGAGGCGATCCGCATCCTTCCAGGTCCGCAACGGGAGGTGGCGATCTTAGGCCTTAAGGTTGGCTTGTCACCCCAAGAATGCGCGCAGGTGATGAGCTGGTCGGAGGACAAAGTGGTGGCCACCGGGCAGGATGTTCTGCAACAGATTAGCCAGCGACTGGGTGATCATCATCTGGATATCGCCCAGGAGGTGATGATGATGCCCCTGCATCCTTTTCCAGTACGCACCAATTCCAGCACCATGGCGCTGAGTGAGGTCATTGAAAACGTCCGCCGCAGTCGTCCGGCGGTCTTGACCCATCTCTTGCAGTTCATCATCATCCTGGCGGCCTTGGGGATTCTTGCTTTGATTGTGTATATCGTGAATCCTGAATTTTTTCGGTGATCATCATGGCGAGCAAAAGGATTTTCACCATGGCATGTCGCGTCGAGTTACTCCTGATCCTGGTCCTTGGCATGCCGACGACGGCGTGGAGTGGTGCAGCTGCAACGACGCCCATGATGATGCAACAGCATTGCCAGGCGCAGGGATCCGATCTTCGTGCGCAAAAAACCAAGGATGGGTCTGCCTGCCTTACGTTATGTCAGGAAACTCCGGATTGCGGCGGATTTTACCATGTCTCCGGCTGGGGGCAGTGTTTTTTGAAAAAAGCCAAGGTTCGCACTTCGTCCCTGCGGATCTTCAGTGGGGCGGTGCGCGAAGATCAAGGGCAGCGTCGGGTGGTGGACGCCGCCTATGACCAGGACTACAGCGGCAAGGACTTGCGGCGGGTGGTCAAGGTGCCGTCGGGAGTGGCCTGCGGGCAGGAGTGTGTGCGGGAGGCACAATGCCACGCTTTTGCTTATTTTGAGGGACTTCAGGATTGTTGGTTGAAACGGGCGGAAGGCCGCCCATATGGCAAGGTGTTTACCTGCGGTTCACGTGAAGCCAATTAAGCGTCATTTTTTGACGAGATAAACCGCAATATTTTCCAAATAACGCAGGGTTTCTTTTTCCCCGGATTTGATCGGGTAAAAACGTTGCAGACCCGTATCCAAAACAATTTTGGTGCCAGCTTGTCGCACGGCGATGCCCGGTTTGCCCTGGCTGTTCTTACCAACCACCGCAAACTCAGCTCCCGGTTGCAGGTAGTCGCTTTTCAGGGTGATACCACCACCGCCAAAGGGGTTTTGGATATCGACGGTATCGGCAATTGATTTGATTCCGGCAAACAGGCCGTGGGTGCTCAGCTCGGCCCCCAGATTGAGGCGGCTGACGACATTGAACTTCAGGGTCGCCGGCACCACCGGGCCTTCCGGCAGGTCGGTGGCAAAACGGGTGTCCAGGCCCAAGCCTTCCGCGAAGGCATTGGCGTGGGTCAGGTTACCGTTACCGCTGCCGATGAACAATGAGGTCCCGGAAGCTTTGATTTTAGCGGTGATGGCGGCAAAGACCGGCGCGGAAGTTCTCATATCCAGTTCATCGCCGTGGGATCCGGACAGGATCCAAATCTGATGATATTGGCTCCAATCCGCTTTCAAAGCGACTTTTTCGACATCAGTAACGCTTGCCACCCCGGGTTGCCCACCGGGGAAAACCTGGTAGGTGTTTTCGTTGGACATCAGGTGATGAAACTCAAAGGTAAACTTCTGGCCGCAGGCGGTATTAATGTCGCCCAACAGGGTTTTGAAGAAGTCGCCCGCATCCCCCGCCCACCAACCGGACTTCATATCGAGGATCAGAACTTCCTGCATCCCCTTCGGGCAGGCATGTCCCTCGGAGGTGACGATACCGTTCCCATCATTAACGGCTCCGGTGTCGATGCCGCCAGCCCCGTTGGCTTCGTCGGTATTGATGCTGATATCGGGGTTGCTGTCACCGGAGTTTTGGCCACCCCGAGGGGTCTGGTTACCCTGCCCCGTAAAGGTGCCTTTGGCGCCGTCGCCGCCGCCCGCATCGCTGGCCGATGTTGGGGTATTCGCGGATGTCGAAGACTTAAAGGAGGTCTCTTCATTGCAAGCAACAAGACCCAGAACCAGCAGGGCCGAAAAAGTGAGTTTGACGAGTGAAGACTTCATGGACGTACCTTTCA
>JAKQGS010000195.1 GCA_029556045.1 Pseudomonadota bacterium
AGCTTTTACTTTTTTGACGCCCCGCTCAACCGCCCGCGCTGATTTTTCAACCGCGTTTTCCAAGCCACTTAAATCGAAACCGTGTTTTTGCGCGGTGCTGCGCAGTTGCCGGTAGAGGTTTTCCACCGCCGGCTCAATTTGACGCACGCGTGTTTCGATAAATTTTTCCAGAGCCGCCTTGTTGTTGGGTATGCCTGCCTGAACTATCGCTTCATCCGCTGCCTGGCGTAGTCGGCTTACCACCGCCTCACGCTCCTTGGTGACGGCTTTTTGCAGTTCGTCCAGATCCGCTTGCACCCGTTTTAAAAATTCCTGCATCATGGGACAACTCCTTTGGGTTTTTGATGATTTAAAGTGAAAAACTCGCGGGCCGTTTTTCCAAAAAGGCCGATGTTCCTTCTTTGGCTTCTGCCCCCGCAAAGCAGGCGGCAAAAGCGGTGGCTTCCGAAGCCAGCCCCGAACTCAGGGGCATCTCCAGCGACTGCTTCGCCAGTCGTTTGGTCTCCGCCAGCGCACCGGGGGCGGCCTTGAGTATTTTTTTGACGGTGTTTTGCACGGCAGCATCCAGATTTTCCAGAGGGGCCACTTGGGACGCCAGCCCCAATTGCAGAGCTTCCAGTCCACTGAGTTTACGTCCGGCACACAGCATGTCCATGGCCACCGCCATGCCCACCCGTTTGACAAGCCGCTGGGTGCCACCAAAGCCTGGGATCAAACCAAGATCCACTTCAGGCTGACCAAAGCGGGCCTGCTCCGCCGCGATGATGATGTCGCAGGCCATAGCAACTTCACAACCACCGCCGAGGGCAAAGCCCTGAACTTTAGCGATGGTGATAAACGGGGCTGCCTCCAACGCCGCCGTCAGGTTTTGACCGAGGCGCGCAAAATGCAGGGCTTCACCGGGGGTCATACTCTGCATGGCGGCGATGTCCGCTCCCGCGATAAAAGCCTTGTCTCCCGCTCCGGACAGGACCAGCACCCGCGATCCCGCAACTTTGACCGTCGCGTCGAGCGCCTCGGTCAACTCCCCAAGAACCTGCGGATTTAAGGCGTTTAAAACTTTGGGGCGGTTGATGGTTAACCATGTGACCCCGGGTTCCTGATGCACCGCCAGCGTTTCGTAATGTGTTTTGATGGTCATGATCTCAATCCTTTGCTGGGGATCCATGCCCCTATTCAGTCAGTATTTATAGACTCCACGGCCGGATTTGCGGCCCATAAACCCAGCTTCCACATACTTTACCAGCAGCGGAGACGGGCGATATTTGGAATCTCCTAGTCCGTCGTGCAGTACCCGCATGATGGCCAGACAGGTGTCAAGACCGATAAAGTCCGCCAACTGCAGTGGTCCCATCGGTTGGTTGGTCCCCAGCTTCATGCCCTTGTCGATATCTTCCGGGGAAGCTACTCCCTCCATCAGAGCAGTGAAGGCTTCGTTGATCATGGGCATCAGGATGCGGTTCACCACAAACCCTGGGTAATCCTGCGACGTGGAGGTCTCTTTGCCTAAACCATGGGCCAGGGCCACTGTACGCTGCGTTGTTTCGGGGTCGGTCCCCATGCCGGGGATGATTTCCACCAGCTTCATCAGGGGGACCGGGTTCATGAAGTGCATGCCGATAAAACGTCCCGGCCGTTTGGTGAAACTGCCAAGACGGGTGATGGAAATGGACGAGGTGTTGCTGGCCAGAATGCCCTCCGGTTTGACGATCTGATCGAGGGCCTTGAAGATTTCCGCCTTGACGGCCTCCTTTTCCACCACCGCTTCCACCACAAGATCACAATCTTTCATCTGATTCATATCGGTGGTGAAACGGATGCTGGCCATTGCTTTCCGGGCCACATCCTCGGTGATGACGTTTTTGCTGGCCAGCTTGTAGAGGGAGGTTTCAATGTTTTTGCGGGCCAGATCAAGTTGCGGTTGTTGAATATCGGTCAGAATGACCTCAAGGCCTGAGGTGGCACATACCTGCGCAATGCCGTTTCCCATCTGTCCGGCACCAACCACCCCGACCAGTTTAAATCCAGCGATTGTCATTTAGGGATTCCTCCATCTGTGCTATTGAAATTGGCCTGTATCATACCGAGGTGCAAGGAAAAATCAATGAACGATACAGTTTATACGGCCTGTGGGGGTGGATTTTGGCGGCGGTGACACCACTGACGAATCACCCGCCATTTACTGGGGTGCAGGCCATGGCGACCTGGCCTGCCGATCGGCCGTTACTGTTTTTTCGCATG
>JAKQGS010000017.1 GCA_029556045.1 Pseudomonadota bacterium
CGTCTCAGTTCCCCGTCTTGACCATGGCAATAGTTGCCGATCACGATGGTTCATCAAACGTCGCTAAATTTTGACGTGACCAAATGGCTTAAGTCGTTGATGTTTAACCTGTGGCGAATCTGCCCAGTGATCATATTTTAACCCACCTTATTCATGAACTTTACCTAATGGCGCCCTCGATGTTTACCGAGGGTGATTCATAAAAGATTCCAACGATACTTGACGCCGGCAGTGCCTTCAGGACAATTTTCGACCTTGTGCCCGTTGGCGTAGGAATTGACCCAGGGAGTGGCGCGTTTCTGACCCACCTCGGAGCCTTTGGCGACGGCCGTGAAAAGTCTTCTACTCATCCTTTAATGAGCCGGCAAGTTTTTTCCGATAGGACTCCCCTTTTAGGGTGATTTCTTCAGATGGATTACGAAGGCGATCAACGATGGCCTCACCGATCACGGGGTCTTCGAATAGGCCTTTCCATCCAGCCGAATCTACTTGAGATGTCACTATTATCGTGCCTTTACGATAGCGCTCCTCAATGATTTCCAGGAGAATGTTGGCCTCTTCGTGGGTATAGTTGCGAAGCGCGAAGTCATCGAGGATGAGGACCCGATGACTGGCAATACGTTGGATGAGTTTAAGGTACTGGCCTGCGGCTTTTTCGGCATTTGCCTCTTCGAACAGAAGGTTTGTGGAGTAAAATGCAGTAGCAATTCCCTCGTTACAGAGCCTGCGACCTAGGGCAATGGCCAAGTGGGTTTTACCGACGCCCGTATTGCCAGCAATAATGAGATTTTGTTCCTTGTGATAGAAGTTAAGGACAGATAGTTCGTCAATTTTCGCTTTATTAAGACCACGATTGAAGCTGCGATCCCAGTCCTCAAGTTCACAGGTGGTCCGGAATTTCGCGCGTTTGACCAAACGTTTAGCTGCGGCTTGCTTTCGCTGGAGTCGTTCATCTTCGAGTAGGTGGCGGACGAGCTCTGATGGGTGCAGGTTTTCTGCCATAGATTCATGGCAACGACGCTCAAGACTGCCGTGGATACCAAATAATCTGAGTTCGTGGGCCAGGATCTGCAGGGAATCGTACATTTTTTATCCTCCATGTAAGTGAATTGTGGCCGGATCGCGAAATGGCGCTCCAGCAAGTGAAAGTCTTCCACCGGTAGCCTCATATTTTTCCGCGCATTGCTTGAAAAAGTTGAGCTTGTAACGCTTGAATTGAATGGCCTGTTTGGCTGCATGTTCCAGGGCGTCCCGGCCTATACCTCCTTCCCATAATCGCAGGATGCCTTGGACACGCCGTAAATTTTGCAGAGGTCGCTCACCAATAAAGAGAAGTTCAACGAGCTCTGCCGTATGGGTCCCAATGGCTTTGGCTTTAGCCTTTGCCTTTTTGACTTCAAAATCCTCGGATTGCATACGACTTGGCGGTAGATGTTCGTCTCGGATCGAAACCTCAAATGATTGTTTCCGCGTGTGATACGCAACTGAATTGGTCTCTTCATCAAAAATCTCGATGATTTTGTCCGTAATTTTGACGCGCACCACCCGGCCAACCAAGTTATAGGGGACGGAGTAGAGTGCTTTTAGAACTTGGATGCAGCAGTCCGGATGAACTTTGGCAGAGCGCCACTCCGCCATTTCGTAACGATTCGTGGGAATGGGATTTAACCGGTCTTTTTCTACGGTAAAGCGATCCCAACGACTGACCCCGTGATCTGGCATTATGCGACGATTAAATTCATCGAGGAATAATCGGAAAACACGGTTTAGCTCATCCAGGGAATAGAATTTTTGCTCTCTGACTTGTTGAAAAAATGAGCGTTGAATTACCCCGATGGCAGCCTCTACAGCGGCCTTATCCCTTGGTGTGTAAGGCCTCGCTGGAAGGACTGCAAAATGATTATGGTTGCCATAGTCGCAATAGGTAGGGTTCACGTCGGGATCGTAGCGATGCGCTTTTACAACCCCTGCCTTAAGATTATCGATCACGACGTAGCGACTAACACCACCGAAGTATGCCCACATTCTTTCGTGAGCGCGGATAAAACTTCCGATTTTTTGGTCTCGGACGAACTCTGCAAAGGTAAAGCTGCTAAAGGGGAGTACACCACAAAATAACTGTGTTTTTGTTCCCTTACCCGATTCTCGATCCCAGATTATAATGCCGTCGGCGAAGTCCACTTGAACCTTTTCACCTGGCTCATGAGACAGCGGCAGCGCCGGTTTCACTGGACGACTCAATTTTTCCCGAAGGAGTCGACAAAAACGCGAATAGCTAATGGGAGGGCCATTCTCTTCAAAGAGCTGTTTGGCGGTCACCCCTTTTAACCGCTCGCCAATAATGGCATCCCAGGGAATGTTATGATCCACGCCACTTTTTATGGCTGGAAGGCATGCCGGGTCCCTGGACTCCTCTTTGGCAGGATCCATGCGCAGGTACCGGCGAACCGTATTCTTGGAAATCCCTAAGGCTCTGGAAATTTTACGAATTGCATGGCCGTCTTGATGCATTTTAAAGATTTGTTCTATCATGCCGTCGCTTTTCATAGGCCGCTCCCCCCAAAAGATTGCTGGACGGGGACCGGCTTATTTTTTTGCCTCCGCTATTACAACGTATTTTTAGTAATTTACGGTCGTTACGCCAAAGGTGGGTCAATCCCGCGCCAACTTAGGGGGTCAATATCCCGCCACTGGGTGGGTCAACTTTGATGCAAGGGGGTGGGTCAGTTTTGCGCCACTGGGTGGGTCAACTCAGGCGCCAACGGGCACCTTGGCCTAGTTTGTTAGGCGGGCATTTTTATCAATTTTAGAGGTCTAACCAGGAGAAGCGAGCAGTTCAAGAAGCAACGTGATGAAGCTTCTGCATTGTGCGCCAAAGTAAATCCCACCGTTCACGAACTTCATCGGCAATGATTATGATCATCCGTCTCGCATGTAAAGTGATACGAGACGGGACACGGAGGAGACGTTCACGCACGCGCTTGATTGTCATGCCGGAACCGAGGGCGGTTTCAGCGACACTGCGGACGGCATGGGCGAGATTATAGGCATGGGCCGCAAGAATGAGGCGTACCTCATTAACATAAAAGGATAAATTTAGGGGCTTTTTGTGGGGTAGTATCCGGCCGCGATAATGCTTTTTAGGGCGTTTATTGGATGATAGAGCTGGTGAGATTGCGTCCATCAACTCGCCGAATATACCTTCCGCCGTACCTCGTTGGCGATAGTGCGGCAGAAGATCATCGGCTGGCATTTCATCTTTTGTCCAGCTGGTTACCAACCAAAAATGGTGTAAAAAAATGTCGCCGGGATTTTCTACAATGACGAGGACTACGCGCCGAGATGTTGACCAAGCGGCTGCCTGGTAAGACATCTCGACGGTCCAAGTGCGACCCTCCTGCGGTGGACGACCGACCGGACGGGCCAAGTACGGTTCCGCCATTCTATCAAGTACGGAGTTATTCTTGATCCGTGCAACATAAGGGATTCCCTCACCCTCGAGCCCGCACAAAGTTACGTCATCGGGGAAACCGGCATCGATCCTAACGGCAGCGACTTGACAGAGTTTGGTCTTTGCCGCTTTGACCAGTGTGAGGATAAAATCAAGTCCGCCTTCGGCGGTGTGGACCGTTCCTGGCCGCAGCTTGACGTCGAGTATGTCGCCCAGCTCCGCAGTTGTGGCAATGAGGGGGTGGAAAATCGTCGCCCCATAGTGGGCATTGTATTCGGCCCCTGGCTGACTGCCATCGACTTCGACCGGGATGCTGTCAATATCCAACGTGACGTACCGCTGCCGGTGACCTCCGTTGGTTGCCTTCAGTCGGCGTGCGGCGCCTTCAAGTAAAAAATCTCGGAGGACACTACGATTTTCTTCGGAACTGAGGGCCTCATGCAGGCGTGAAAGCGTCGGCTGTGAAGCGAGCCCGCTAGACGATTGACCATCATCGATAAGTGGAGTAATTCCGCGGTCATCGGACACTGCCGTTTTAAGCGCCGGGTCGTTCCTGAGATAGTCGGCATCGTCCTGGTCACGCCAGCCGAGAGCTGGCAACATGATCGCCGTGCGTAGAAGCTCCGTGAGCGTATGGTTCACGGCCCCCCGCCGTGGGTCTTTAAGTTTGACCGCGAGATCACGCGTCAAACCGAGGCGTTCGTCGGCCTCACGCAGCAGCAAAGCACCGGTTTCAGCGCTTAACCGCTCCGGACGGCCCTCAATACGAATTGAATGGTTGAACGATGGTTGGATTGATGCAATACTTTCACCCATAACGCGCCTTTTGATTTTGATGTCGTTGTTTAAGCAAACCAAAGACTATCAAAGCTCAGACAGGCGCGTTAGCCTTTTTTGGTCAGGCTGTCATGAATAAGGTGGGTTGAAACCAATATGAAGGGGTTCATGGACAAGTTTTTGGCTGCCAACACTTCCGCCCAGGTTGCCGCCATCGGTGCCGAGGACGGAGCGTTTTCGTTTCCAGCGGATCTTCCGGCGGACAAATTTACAGTCGTGCCACAAAAAGTTGGGAGTCATGATGCGATCGGCATAATCATGAACTACTTTGACGGGCAGTATCAAACCAGTTTACCCCTGCGCGATGGCGCTTCGCTGGAGGTCGTTATTATTTCCGATGATGACGGTGCGAACTCCTCTTTAAAGACAAAAGCCGGCTCAACCAGTACGGGTACTCGCAACATGGCTGCTGATTTTGTGCCACCGGCGGGAAAACGCACCCGCGTTCACGGCATTGTGGGTCTTGAAACAAGCCAGGAGGTGGCCGGGGTTTGTGAGCTCGCCAATATTGGCAAGGAGCACATCGCATTGGCGCAGAAGTATTCCGGCACACTAACGGACATTTGCACCCAAGACTGGAGTAAACTCCTTTCGGATTTGTCGCAGGATATCATCAACGCCAACCGTTCGATTATTCTGAAGAGCAAGCCCGAAGCCGGAAGTCTGGAAGTGTACGTGGGCGACCGTCGTTTGTCGGCTGATGAGTTCACTTTCGATGAGGTGACCAACCGTCTGACCATCAAGGATGAAGTCCAGGTCGGTGACGGTGAAAAGTTTAATGTGATTTACAAGTCTGCGGCCTGAAGTTTGGTTAGCCGTCTGGGACTAGAAAGCTGTGGCTCTGAATCAGTCGAATGGTCGGGGTGACGGGAATGCCACCAACGACCTAATTTCACTATACTTCTTTTTTCCGTGGCAGGAAATGGCAGGATAGCTTTTCACGGATGCTCCCCGCCAAACTCCAAGTTGATCACTTTCGCCCCCTGGTGCTCTGCGGGCAGCTCGATCTCAAGTGCCTCCGTTGCCCCCTTCAGCTCAAGCCCGGCCAGACGCAGGTACGCCTGGGTGGTCTTGATCTGGCTGTGGCCGACGATCGCCATGACCACCGCCAGGGATACCCCCTGGCTTAGGAGTCGGGTGATGAAGGTCGCCCGCAGGTCGTGAAACTTGATCGGGGTTATACCGATGCCCTCGCAGAAGCTCCGAAGAACCTGGGCCTGCATCCCGCCCGTCCATTCCTCAAGGCGAGGTAGGACGAACTCGCTGCTGCCTCCCTGCCGCATCTTCAGCTTCAGCAAGAACCGCTTCAGCTCGCCCGACATTGGGACAACGCGGTGCTTGGCCGACTTGGTCTCACCGAAGCCGTTTTTCGAGTTCCAGGCGCGAACGACATGAATCTTGTCGCCCTCGAAATCAACATCGGTCCACTTCAGGGCGTACATTTCACCAGATCGCATCCCCGTCAGGACCGCCACCACCCAGACTTCATAGAATCGATGGTTTAGGGCCTTCGCCTCCCGAAGTAGCACGTCCACTTCGGTTTTGCTCAGGACTGCCTGCTGTGCCTGCGGCACTTTTACCTTCACCTGGAGCGCGGGATTCTTCGTGATCAGTCCCTCCTCAAACGCCATGGTCAGAATGCGCTTGATGTACTTGAGAGTCGATTTCCTCGTGTACCACGAGGCGCTCTTCGCCTTGTCGTACACCACGTCATGCACGTCTTGCGGAGTGAGGGACTTAATATCCTTCCCCTCCCAGAATGGCATGATCCAGTGAGTGTTCTTGCCTTCGTAGTTCAGGAGCGTAGTGGGTTTATATTCCACCTTCATCCTGTCCATGCAGGCTCTAAACCACTCTTCCCAGGTGTACGAGGGAAGTTGTTCCCTCAGGGCAGTCAGCTCGCGCTTTAAATCAAACTCAACCCGCTCGGCCTCGCGTCGAGATGCAATTCCTCGTCGCTTTCTTTGAGCACGGTTGCCTTTGGCATCCACGCCATCGACTGTGACCATGTAAACTTTTTTGCCATCGACTACTTCTTGTTTGATCGCCATAGATCAGCTCCTCTTTTTTTGAAGAGCCGACCTAAGATCGTCCAATTTAAACCGCAGCCTCCGACCCAGCTTGTGGGCTTTGATCTTTCCACGATGCACCATGATTCTGAGTGCATTCGGGGTCAGATCTAGAAAGGCAGCGGCCTTTTCGATGCCAAACCATTCGCAGGATATTTCGTTTTCAAAGAGCATCTCGCGAGGAGCAAATGCTCCCGAATCGAGTGTCGCAATCATACTATTCCCCCATGCATTTTTCCAGAGGATTTGAACTGTTTTTCTTGCGTTTTACTGTTCAACATGCGTGGTCGAATGCTTGT
>JAKQGS010000241.1 GCA_029556045.1 Pseudomonadota bacterium
AAAAATGAGAGAGAAGCCTTGATAGCTGAGGCGTTCAACGCTAGCGGGCATGGTGAAAAGAGTGATTAAGGCCTCTGCTCCAACCGCGGTTCCCCAGAAAAAATCCTGTCGATACTCCAGCCCGGTTTTAAACTCAACAATGGAGCCGGTGACGCGATCGAGTGGATCAGCCTTTGACGACGCTAGCATCTGGTAATAACCAGAGCGCATGGCTAGGGAAAGATTCATCTTGCTGGTGCCCTCGATGGTCCCAAGGGTCGAGCCCATGCCGACGTGCCGGGAGCCTCCCATAAAATGCCAGCTCAAACCAACTTCGCCTCCCTGACGTACAACCTGCGAGTTGATTAGATCGAGAAGAATTCCCCCTTGGTACAGCAAACTCCAGGTGCCCGACAAGTCGTCGGTTATACGCGCTCCCATAGGGATCCCTCCGATCCCAACCGGAGCATCCCGGTTGGGATCCACCAGGGTTCCGGCTTCAAGTCCCGAATAGACTCCCACGTCCATTTCGATCAGATCGTCCAAGCTGGCGGCCTGAACACGCATAGACAGGCTGCATAGATACGCGCAGGCAATCAAAGTGAATGGTTGCAGCTTCATGGGATTACCGAGTGATTTCTATCAGCTGATCGATATCCTTGTCCTCGGGATCCAGAGCTTTAGCAGCGGTTAGGACTGAACGTGCCTCATCTTTTCGACCTTCTTGCATCAATGCCAGACCTTTCACAATGAGGGGGGCAGCCAATTCGGGGGAAACGGCAGACAACTTGTTGGCTAAATCCTGCGCCATGGCATAGTCCTGCCGGGATAAAGCCTGGTAGGCCCGTAAGAGCAGACGGTGTGTCAGATTGAGATTCTTGGGACCACCTTTACCAGCTTCCGACGATTCTTTCTTTGGCTCCGGGAGCGGTTGTGGTTGCGGTTGTTGCTGGGGTTGAGGTGGCTGCTGCTGGGCCGGTTCTTTTTCCTTGGGTATGTTCTGGAGGCTCAAGGTTGCTTTTGTCTCTATGCCCAGCAGGTCGCTGATCATAATATACTGGGTGACCTTGCCAGGGGCTGAAACCCGAATGATGCGGCCACCCACCTGATTGGTGGCGATGGTAACCGGAGCTTCACCGAGGACCTCTCCCACTTCATCCAAGCGCATTGGATTTACTAAACTTACTGTCGCTTTTTCAGTAGTGGCCAAAGAGATTTTTTTGGTTGCGCAACCTGTTGTTGCCACTATCGCAACGATAGCGTGCAAGCGCAGTAAAGTCATGAACCTGTTGTACACGCACACTCCTTAGAAACTAGGCAAATTTTGCTGTCGTCCAAAAAAATTGTGGAATGGTCTCAACTTTTTCCATCATAAACCGAAACCTACCATAAGGAAATAAATTCGTGTGTAAGGAGCCTCAAGCACCAGAATCTCCCACGGAGAGAGGGTTAGACATGCGGGGACGTCTGAACAAAACAATCGGTTTGCTATGGATCGCGATGGCGGGTCCTTCCCCGGTTTTTGCGCAGGGGGCAGCGCCGGCGCAAGTGACAACTCCCGCCATGGCAAGTACCCCCGGTATGGAGCTGGTGCGCTATCGAGTTATGCAGGTCTATGAGGAATTGCTGGAAAAAAGGTCACGGGAAATCCTGGCCCGCTACCTCCCGGTTGATCAGTTTAGTTTGAGTGTCGAGGTTGAGGTTAAGAGTCAGGTCCCTATGGATCTCCCCTATATGCCCGGAGGAGGGGCGATCTTTCCGGAAAATATCAATTCGCCGATCTATCGTGATCTGATTCAAAAGGTATCGCTGGAGATCCTCTTTGTTAAATCCGTGGACGACAATAGCCGGAAGCAGCTGGTTGATGTGGTAAAACGCGGTTTGAAGCTGGATTCTGGCCGTGGAGATGTGGTCAAGGCCGGTGAATTTGTCCTTAATTTTGCGAAACCCAGCGATGAATTCTCCCGCCGGCTGGAAGATATTGAGCGTAAGTTGCGTCTGACTGAAGAAGATCTGCGACGATCCCAGCGGGACAGCGATATTCTTGCGCAGGAAAAAGCTGAGTTAAATAATAAGCTTGAGCTGGCGCAAAAGCAGCAGCAGGAACAAAAGAGCGAAGAAAAACCAGCCGAAGCAAAAAAAGAAACTGAGAAGCCCGAGGTAAAACCCCCTGAGGTTGGGACAACCCGGGAGCCTGATTTGCAGTTTTGGGTGTCGAAAGGGCTTATCGCAGGGCTGGGATTGTTTACTTTAGTGATCCTTCTCCTGGTGTCGCGGACTCTTGCGGCGGCGATTGGAGCAATCGGCAAGGGAATTGGAAGTTTGGGAGCCTCACTCCAGGGGATCGGTGGTGGTGGCGCTAGCAAAGGTTCGGAAACAAAGGTCGAAATCAATCAGACAGGTTCCGGGCCACAGGGGGCGGTTTCTGGTGTAGCTCCCGCCATGGATATTGAAGCAGCCCGTCGGCGTCTTGTAGAACTCCAGCATGAGCTGCTGGAAAAAGTATCGGACGATACACAGCCCATCATCCTGCAATTTTTGACCCGCATGCTGCGCCAGGAGGCATCAGTGGCGCGGGGTGTTGCCGCCATGGAGCTATTGGGCGTCGAGATGGCCAATACCCTTTATA
>JAKQGS010000242.1 GCA_029556045.1 Pseudomonadota bacterium
TCAGCTATTGGAAAAATCGTGCGGTGAAAGCCGGCAGCGAACCGCCAGAACTGCTTGCCCCAACGCCACACCTCCGTCCCCCGCTGGAATCTGAAAGGGTGCAAAGGGATCCAGTCCGGTCTCCCGTAACTTTCCCTGGCAAAGGTCCAGCAGCACGCGATTCTGCATGACGCCTCCTGATAGTATGATCCGAGTCAATTGTTGCTGGGTGGCCCAATCCACAATGGCGGCTGCCAAGGCCGCGTGAAAACTATAGGCTAACGGTGCGATGTCTTGATGCTGATGCTCGCGTAAAAGATCCCGTAACAGTGGGCGCCAGTCCCAACAGGGCAAGTTCTCTGGCCCAGGATCTAACCACACACCGCCCATCATGCGATCATTGTTGGATCGAGTGGCCTGATCGGTCAACCAGGAGGCAGCCTCTCCTTCGTATTGGGTGGTGTCGGGAAATCCCAACAAAGCAGCGATGCCATCAAACAGGCGACCGACGCTGGAGGTCAGAGGGGAATTGGTGCCGGATATTAAAAGCTGCATCCAGGCCTGAAGTTCACCCACGGGTATTTTATCCGTGAGGTGGGGAACCTGATGCCAGCGAAACATAAAGGTCGCAGGATCCGGATCGATCGTCCAGAGAAGCGCCGCCAGGCACCGATAGGGGTTGCGGGCGGCCTGGTCTCCCCCCAAAAGGGGAAAGGGCAGAATACTGGCCACCCGTCTTGGAGCCGGGTCCCCTTGCTCCCAGCGATAGAACTCCCCCCCCCAGGCACCATGATCATCCCCCAAGCCAAAACCATCCCATGCCACACCCATCAGCGGGGGTGAAAGCCTATGCTCAACGGCAACGGCGGCGATATGGGCGGCGTGGTGTTGTATGGGTAGAAGGGGGGCATGGGAAGGCAATGGGGATGCGGACGGGTGAAGATCGGTGGCCCAAACCTGGGGTTTGGCATGGAGCAACTGGATGAGATCTCCCAGCACATCCTCCCGCTTTTGCAGGGCAGCCAGGGAGTCGAGGTTGCCGATGTGTTGGCTTAAGATGGCGCAGCCGTCCGATATGACGGCCACCGCATTCTTGAGGGTGCTGCCGAGGGCGGCGACGGCCGGTCTGCGGTTGTCGTCTCCCGTGTGGTGGGCGCTCCATGGGGCAAGGCCACGTCCCAGCCGGAGCACTTGAGGTTTCTCTCCGGCCAGCTGAACGATGGAATCGTCCAATCCCCTCTGAAGGACAAGCGAGTGGGACAGAATGCCATCTATTTGGCTGCCAAAATGCGCCAGAGCTGATTCTTCATCGATGATCAGGGGGTCATCCGCCCGATTGAGGCTGGTCACCACTAACGGTCCCGGTAATTCCTTCAAAACCATCGCATAAACCGGATGGGATGGGAGCATCAATCCAATGCGCTCCCCCGTGGGGATCAATGAGCGCATCCAAGGGGGATGATCGTCGGGAAGCGTGCATAAGAGAATGGGGCGAACAGAGGATTGGAGTATCTCTTCTTCCGCTGCCGTGAGTTTTGCCAGGGACTGCGCTTGATCTAGATTACT
>JAKQGS010000307.1 GCA_029556045.1 Pseudomonadota bacterium
TTCATACCGATAAAAGCGCAGATGCTGGAGGTCACAGCGCCTGCAATGAAGGAAATGGCGCTGAACAGACCCTCGTTGAGGTGACCGCTTTCCCCCTGCAGGAAGAAATAGATCAGCACCGCAAAGCAGGTGGCAAACATACCCACGTAAAAATATTCCCGGGACAAAAACGCCATGGCGCCTTCGGCAATGGCTCCGGAAATTTCCTTGAAGCGGTCGATCTGTTTTTGATTATCCCCTTCGATGGGAATCGCCGTGACGCCGCGGGCATAATAGGCCGCTGTTAACAGAGCCAGCAGAATGCAGGCAAAAATAATCGAAGTAACCAAAATCCGGACCTCCTCAAAACAACAGTTGGTAAATGGTCGCTGACCCCATCCCGCAGAACGGGCTGGAAACGCCTGGGAAACAGAGGACTTCCCCGGCGTGGTCAACTGAAGCAAGGGGTCTTTTATGCCAAGGTCGGTGGGTAACTTCAATACAAATTAAGGGACCTTGCACCAATCGGTGTCCTGTTTGGTGCCGCCGTCATAGGAGACCGCCAGTTGGGCGTCCAGCAGCATGCGGCTGAGAGGCTTGCCGTCGATCTCAACCTCCGCATCGATGCGGAAATACTTGTCACGACTGATGTTTTTCAGGTCGATGCGCCGTGCCTGCCGCAGTTTGTCCGCCACAAAACTCTGGGCCTTGCGGGCGCGATCCTTTTCGCAGGGGGATTTGCCTTTCATCTCCGGGGTGTCGACCCCGAGGACCCGGATCGGGATCTCGCGCCCCAGAAGGGGATGCACCCCGGCGATTTCAAAGGTGATGGTGTCCGCATCGTAATTGCGCAGATAACGCACGCAACGGAGGCTGTACTCATCGTGGAGGCAGTCGGCCCCCTGCTGTGATCCCGGGCGACAGCAGAGCAGCAGGCTAACACCGCTGACAACGATGACCAGTCCCGCCAGCATCCAGGCCCAGGATTTGCGATGATGGGAATCTTTCATGATTAGCCCTTTATTCTGGCGTGGTTAACCGAATATAGGGCGAGCGGGAGTGGAAATCAAAAAAAAAGAGCACCCCGCGAGGAGGTGCTCATCATCAGCCTAAGCCGATGAAACCCTTACTTCTTCTTTTTGCGTGGAGCCGCTTTTTTCTTGGCCACTTTTTTCTTAGCGACTTTTTTCTTAGCGGCTTTTTTGGGTTTTGCAGCTTTCTTCTTTACGGTTTTTTTCTTGGCAGCGGTCTTCTTCTTCGCTGCTTTCTTCTTCGCTGCGGGCTTCTTCTTGGCTGCTTTTTTAGCTGTCCCTGTTGCTGCGACCATTCACTGACCTCCTATGGTTAGAAATATTTCGCCCCTAATAAGGGACATGGAACGAAGGTCAGACGTAACCCTTACGCATTCCTTCGGATCCAACGAACCAGACACATGTAATGATGTGTTTAAAATTATTCTAACACATCTCTTGGAGAATAGAAAACTTTTAGTCTCCTTATATCTCCAAATTACAATTTTTCTATCGGTCAGATTTTTAATTACTAAAGTGTTTGGCTTTAGATTGAATGGATTTTTCGCTTAATCTTCCTAAAAAATGCGAGTCTTAAAATAGAATTAAAGTTTTTTAAAGACTTGGTGGGCAGGCGATGTAGGGGTAGTGTGACATATAAGGCTTGATACATAGGATATAGAAATGTCATGGGCGTCAAAACAACGGCTTATCAAGGGATGTAATGGCCTGCTTGTGGGTGAAAAAATTTGAATGAGTCGTTGAAACTTTTTTTAATTTTTTTGCAAATGAGGTCATCGGTTGCACCCATATTTTCCGATCGCCGAGGGAGCGACGAACGGAAAGTGGAATTGACCCTATCGAATAAGGGGGTTTTTAGGGCGCGGTTGCAGGGCTTCAAGGGCGGCTTTGGCGCGATCGCTCATCAGTCCGGGACGTTTTGTTGGTCCCGTTGTCTGGGGTTTCACGGTTCGCGCCTGTGCGCCGCTGGCGGCGGATGGGCTCTGGGCCCGGATGTCCATCGCCCAGGCGATGCCAAATTTTTTAATGATTTCAGCTAAATCAGAATCATCAATCATCAGCATGACCAGACCGCTGGCGGGAGCCTCCTCCAGATACTGCAGCAGCTTCAGTCGATTCTGAGGAGTTCCACAGCTTCGCCCCCAGATGTATGCCGTCAGAGGTGTTTCCAGGGCCCGTTCGGAAAAGATCTGTTGGTTTTTGAGCGGTTTCTGGCTTTCCGAGAGAATGACGGACAGGGATTCCAACTCCTTGGCCATGCGGAAGAGTTCCACCCAGTTTTTGCTTTCCAGGGACAAAACCGGCAGAGCCATCAGCTGACAATGACGCTGCCATTCCGTGCGAAGGTGGTCCTGCCGCCCCTGCACATAGGACTTGAGAAATTGCTGACCGGCAGTTTGTTGCGCCATGGCTTTCATGCGATCAAGCTGGGATTTTTTCTTGTCGTAATATTGGATGATGCCACGGGCTTCCGACAGGATGATGGCGGTGGTGTCGAGAGGGGTTTCCTTCTGACTGCCGGTATTCTGGCGCCAGTCCTCAATGAGTTTTGGGAGCTGTTGCATGCGGGCTTTTTGATCCAGGATTTTGCCTTGCAGGTTTTCCCGTTCCGTCCATAGCAGGCCAATGCGCCCGAGATTATTGATAAGGGCCAGCAGGGTCTTGAGATTGATGTCCGGAGGCAGCTGGTACTTGCCACAGAGTTGTTCCCAGGTTTTTTTCAATTTTTCGTATTCGTAGCTCAGTTTTTCCCGACGTTCTTTCATATTTGCGAAGGGATCCCCCACCATCTTGCGGGCATCCTCGAAATTCCCATGGAGTTCTCCCATGCGGATCAGCACCGTATTGACGGCGGCACGGATTTTTTCGAGGCGTTTAACCGGGGAATCATAGCGGCTCCTCCCGGCGGTATCATCGTGCTCCCCGTGCAGAATGGGGAGAAAACCCTGGATCCTCTTCATCCATCCCGATGGTTCTTCTTCCGGCTCCGGTTCCGGCTCTTCCTCCCGGATCTGCTGGGTGAGGTTGTTTAGGCAGGAATCCAGCTCCAGGGTGATTTGATTGTCGTGGCGGATGACACTCTCCACCTCCTTGAGGTAAGCCTCGAACAGTGGGACAATGGAGTCTTCCACCTGCCCAAAAGCCTTGTCGGTGGCCTTTTCCATGCGTCCCAGGGCTTCCAGCCGACTGAGAACATCGATGATCTTTTCCCATTCCACTGCATGATCAGCCATCGGCAGAGTGGTGATCTGGTGTTTTTCACAAAGGGCTCTGAGCTCACCCTCCACTTTGATCATCTTTTCTTTCAGCACCTGCGGGGACTGGGCGGGATCCAGTAGTGGTGTTGCCGCCTGTTGCAGGCGCTCCATGATGCTGACTTCATTTTCCAGTTTGTGGATAATCTGAGGGTCGTGGGTTCCGGCTTTGGCGATCTCCTGCGCCAATTCGTCTTTTTGTTTTTGCAGTTCCATCCAGGCCAGATAAACCGGCTCGTTGGTGCGGTAAAACGACAGAAGAATTTTTTCATCAACGACGGTATTGGCCCCAAAAAAAAGGGAAGCTTTTTCAAGGATCTGGGTGGAACGCTCCTGCGCGATGGTGATGATCCCCCATCCCTTCTGGTTGGCGGGGCGCCTGGGAATCGCTAGCATATTGTCTCCATCCACACTGAGATCAAAGCTCCGGATAATGTCCATTATGGAGTCGTCCCGCTCATCCCCCACGTCAAGGTCCAGCAGTGTGGCCAGCAGTGTCCCCTTGATATCTCCGTCCACCGGTGTGCCATTGCGTTGAAGCTTCAGTTGGTCTCCGTGACGCTGAATGACCCAGGTATGTCCGGCATTGTCCGCCAGATATATCGCCACATCCTGGATCAACTGGTGTGGATTTTGACCGGTGAGGCCGTACACCAGGGCCTGATGAAACACCTGGGTATCGTCGGCGGTGCCGGCAAAACACAGCAGATTCTTGCGGGGGCCGGTGGGGGGGGCAAAACGCCAGGCTTTGGTATCCTGTCCGGCGATCTTGTATTTGATGGCATTGATATTCACGCGATGCTCTCCTTTACCCGGAAAAAACCGATGCGCGGGCCGGTATGGCCTGCGGATTCGTTACGATGGGACACGATCTGAAAATACTGCCCACCTCTTGGATAGTCAGGTGGGTGGGCTTATGCTGAGACTGTGGGTGTACTTATATTATAAGCAAATTTTGCGTTGTCTGTCTTGTCCCCCCACTATCTTCGTAAAGTCGCGGCAGAAATTTCCCGGATTTGCCGCCTAACCAAGTGGCATGGAAAGGGCTCCAGCATGAAACCAGTGGTGGTCATCATCGAAGACGAAGTCCATATTCAGCGTCTGCTGTCATTCATGATCCAAAAGATGGGATTTGATACTGAGGTGTTCAGCTCGGGGCCGGAAGGCCTGAAGCGGGTGCAGGAGGGGATTCGGCCAGCAGCAGTGATGCTTGATATCATGATGCCGGGCATGAACGGTCTGGAAGTCCTGCAAAATCTCAAGAACGATGAAACCACAAAAGGCATTCCTGTGGTGATGCTGACCGCCATGGCGCAAGAAAATGTCGTGTTGCAAGGAATCAAGTTGGGGGCTATTGATTACATCCGAAAACCCTTTCACCCCCAGGAGGTGGCCGAGCGTCTGCAGCGGCACCTCAAGGTGTCGTGAACGGATAGACCCCAGCACTGGAAATTCCCACTATGCCTTCATCGCTTCCGTTAATCCGTACTCTGTCCTCCTTAGGCACGGCAGCGCTGCGCTGCCTGTCGGCTGAAACCGCCCATGAATGGGGGATCCATGCCATGCAGAAGGGTTTGCACCGTCTGTTCGGGGTCCCATCCGCAGCGCTACCGGCACTTGGCATGGGAGTCAAGGTGCCGGGAATCGGTGATCTGCCGCATCCGCTGGGGCTTGCGGCAGGGTTTGATAAGCATGGATTAGCACCGACAGGCTTTCGCGAGTTGGGACTGTCCTTTCTGGAGGTCGGTACCGTGACCCCCTTGCCGCAGCCTGGCAATCCGCGCCCCCGCATGTTTCGATATCCGGCACAGCAGGCGATTGTGAATCGCATGGGGTTTAACAGCGATGGCCACCACACCGTGTTAAAGCGGCTGGAGGCGTTGCATTGGGATCACGAGCAATGCCCGCTGGGGGTGAACCTCGGCAAAAATAAGGCAACCCCCGAAGATCAGGCCATTGAGGACTATTGTGCTGGCCTCGACTTGTTCAAGGATGTGGCGCGATTTTTTGTCATCAATATCTCATCCCCCAATACCGAGGGATTGCGTAATCTCGCCAGCGAGGAGTTTCTGGTTCACCTGGCGGAGCGTCAGAAGACTATGCTGCCGCGGCTTTGGGTCAAACTGGATCCGGATATGCCGCGGCGGAAGTTTCAAAAGCTGATTGAAGTCATCACCCGGGAACATTTCCAGGGGGTGGTGTTGACCAACACCCACAAGGTGTCGGTGCCGGAGGCCGGGGGACAAAGCGGTCATCCGCTGGCGGTGTTATCCTCCGCCTGTCTGGAGTGGGCGTGGGAGGTGCATCAGGGACGTCTGCCTAT
>JAKQGS010000335.1 GCA_029556045.1 Pseudomonadota bacterium
TGACGCCGCGCACGCCGCCGTGCCAGCTGGTACCCCGTTGGCGCTCTTCGGCCGGGGCATAAGGATCACCGGACATTTTGGCAACCCTGAAAAAAGGTACGTTGGGGGTTCCCCCGACTTCCACCGCTTCGGTAGTGGCAAACTGCCCCAGGCCGATCCGTTCACGGATCCAGGCGGTATGGTTGGGGCGACGGAGGCCGTACATCGGCTGCCCCCGGTAGGCCCGCACGTATGTGTTGAAGGGCAGAGAGTCCACCATCACGCTCCAGCGTTCCCGGTAGGCGCGGGTTCCTTCGTGCAGGATGCGGAAGCTGTTGTCTCCGACTCGTCCCAGCAGCAGGGATTGCCAGGTGAGGTGCAGATAATTCACGAAAGGTCGGATCCGCAGTGAGGCTTCAGAACTCATGGGGAAGGTTTTTTTGCCGGTGATGTCCTGCACCGCCACGTAGCGGCCATCGTAGTGAATGTCAAAGCGACTGGTATCTTTGAGAGGATCCTGCACCTTAAAAAGATTCACCAGGGAGGCCTGATCAAAGGCGTAGTACTTACCCCAGGCATTGCGGGGCCCGGCCCCCGCTGGATCGATGTGACAGCCCTGGCAGTCCAGCGTGCATCGGCGCTCCATGACGGGCCGCTGGCTGCGACCGGGATTATGGCAGCCACCACAGTTTTGGGCCTCCCGCAGCGCGATCATGGGGGTGGCTAACAGGGATGGTGTTTCTGATGAAAAAATAGTCATGACAACCAACCACAGTGGTAATGTAGATCCCCTGAAACGATTGAGCCATCGGTTGCCAAAAGGCCGCATGCAGTGGTCCATTCATCGCTGGTTTATGGTCCTAGGATTGATTGCTGGCTGTTATTTTACCCGTAACGGGGCCAAAAAAAACAGGAAAATCGTGGAGCACCCCCGGCGGTTGTTGGTACCATATAAGAGGAATCGGCTTTTATCCCAGTCCGCACCGAAGGGACTCTCATGAACAAAAATAACACATTCGTGCGGCCGCCCATGCTCATGCTCATGCTCATGCTCATGCTAATGCTAATGACTGGTTGTTCGTTGGAGGAGGAGGCCCCAAGGGCCATACGTGGGCACACGCTGGTATTGGACGGTATCCCGCACGGCAGCAAGGCCAGTCATGGAGAGCGGTACTGCCAGGGCTGTCACGGGTCGGAACTTCAGGGTGGGGCTTCCGGTGAGCCTTCGTGCTTTCGTTGCCATGGGCGTCGCTGGGAACACGGTAACCGGGTTCAGACGTCAGCTCCGGCGGATCATACGGAACAGATGGGGGGCATCTGGTTCCATCACCCGGATATGGGAAATGCCACCACTGCCTGCATCAGCTGTCACGGTGCAGATTTGACGGGCAGTGTGAGCAATGGCACCCCCAGCTGCGTTTTATGCCATGAGGCCAAGTGGTAGTCAGCGCCAATCCCTGGGGGACAACTTACCGCGAATATGGTAGGTCTATCGCTTGGGACTATGCGCAGGGGAGGCAAGGGCAACGTGCGGTGGATCAATGCCCGCTTGGATGAGCGGAACCAGCTTGTTACAATCACAACAAAATCCAATAAAATCATAGAAGTAAAGCCGCAGGCCCAGTCGGAGCATTCGGGGGATGCGCTTTCCCTGGGGGCGTTGGCCAGCCCGGAAGTTTCCGACGAAATCACCCTGGATGTGGGGGGGGACTTCCTTCTGCCGGGGATGATCGATGCCCATGTGCACAGCCGTGATCCGGGCTTTCCGCAGAAGGAAACCTGGCAGACCTTGGCGGCGGGAGCCTACAAGGGGGGAGTGATCGGGGTCTGTGATATGCCCAATACCAAGCCACCCACCATGGGCCGCGCGGAAATTTTGGATAAGGCGGCCCGGGCTGAGGCCTGCGGCTTGGACTTTCGCCTTTTCCTGGGGGTTGGAGCTGCCAATATCGACCGCCTGCGGCCTTTAATGGAAGATGGGTCTCTGCCATTGGCAGGCCTCAAGGTTTACTACGGGCAAAGCACCGGCGAGTTAATGTATGCGGATCTGATGCGTCTGGGTCAGAATCTGCCGTATCCCTGCTCCCGAGCGTTGGTTTTTCATTCAGAAGATCAGTGCGCGATCGATGATAATATGGGACGGCATGCTTGCGATGAATGTGGCACGCCCGGTTCCTTCCGGGTGCATTCGACGATTCGCTCCAGTGCGGCGGCCCATGCATCCACCCGGGTGATCCTGGAGTGGGCGCAGCAGCAGCATCGACCGGTGCATATTGCCCATCTGAGCACTCCGGTGGAGGTGGATCTGATCGAAGAGGCTCGGGCCCGCGGTGTGATGGTCACTTCGGAGGTGGCCCCCCATCATCTGATGTTTGATACGGATGATTACGATCGTCTGGGTGGGTATCTCAAAATGAACCCCCCGGTGCGCAGTCCGGACGAGGTCCGGCATTTAAACCAGATGTTTGGGGACGGTCGTATCGAGGTTTACGCCACCGACCATGCCCCTCATACCCGCGCCGAAAAAGAGACGACCCATTATGCCCAATGCCCCTCCGGTGTGCCGGGGGTGGAATTTTTTGTGCCGACCCTCCTGACGTTGGCGGACCGCAATGGTTTGCCGATGAGCCGAGCCATAGCGATGGGGGCGGAAACCCCGGCTCGCCTTTTTGGTTTTGGCCCCTATGTTGGGCGACTGGCGGCGGGGTGTGAGGCCAATTTTGTTTGGGTCCGGCGGCGCGATTGGATTGTGCCCACCGGCGAGGTGGCCAGCGCTTGTGGTTGGACACCATATGCGGGCATGACCTTAAGTTACGATGTTTTGGCCACGTGGCACCGGGGGCGTCTGGTATTCCGTCAGACGGGTGTTTAGGCACAAACCTTACACCGGGTCCCTCTATTGTGACAGAGAGCTTATTTAACATGATTTGCAGGATTTTATGACCGAACAACATCGCCCCAAGGCGTCAGGAAACACTCCCCCCACACGAGGGGAATCAGGAACGAGACGGCCCCCCTCCCGGCGACGAAGCCGCAGTGGGCATGGCAACGGCCCACGGCCTTTGTCCGTGAGTGAGCGAGGCTCCATCGAGCATCTGCAAGCTGGCTTTGAAGAGGCCTCTTATGTGGTCTTTGACCTGGAATCCACCGGGGGTAATCCTGACAAAAACGGTATCACGGAGATCTTTGCATTGCGATACCACCAGGGACGCATCAAAGACACCTTTTATAGTCTGGTGAATCCCAAGATCAGCATTCCCCCGATCGTGCGCAGAATGACCGGCATCAACAATGCCATGGTCAAGGATGCCCCTTTGATCGAAGAGATCATGCCGCGTTTCGTGGAATTCATCAAAGACGACGTGCTCGTATCCCATAACACCATCGGTGATATGAAGTTTTTGCGTTATTTTAGCGAAAAAACCACCGGTACCATGATCACCAATTACTATATGTGCACCCACCTACTGGTGGAAAAACTTTTACCGCACATGCCGGACAAGTCTCTGAAGGGTTTGTCCATTCATCTTAAGCTGCATGGGGATGGGGATCATCATCGTGCGGAAACCGATACCTATTTGACCCTGGAGTTGTTTAAGGTTCTTTTAAAAGAATTAAAGCAACGGCGATTCGACTCGGTGATTCAGGCGATCCGCTTCCAGGGGGACTTTGAATCGTCGTCCCGACTCGGCTGGGCGGTGGATCGTTCTGCCCTCGAGCGAGTTGGCAGCAGGCCGGGGGTTTTCCGGCTGGTGGATCATCAAAAACAGACGCTGTTTTTATCGTCCGCTCCCAATCTTGTGAAAGAAGTGCGCAAACTGGAACGGTTTCAGGAATTGCCCAAGCAGTTGATGAAATCGGTGCTGGCCTCCACCGCCATTGAGACGACGGAAGCCTCCACCTTTTTTGAGGCAACCCTGCTGGAGGCAGAGCACCTGGCGGAACAATCGCTGCGGTTTGATCCCAGTCAGTGGCATCAGCGGACCGCCAGCTTTTTTCAGATTGTACCCCAGGGGGAACAGTGGCTGTGCACCATCGGACCCTTAGGGGCAGGCGCCCGCGCCGTGCGGGGACCTCTTCGTGGCGGCCGCGACGGCCAATTGATGCTGGAGCGGGTAGCAGAGGTGTTTGGGCTCACTGTTGGTAAACGGGGTGTTGTGTTGGACGAAAGTCAGACGCAGACCATCTCTTCGTTCC
>JAKQGS010000345.1 GCA_029556045.1 Pseudomonadota bacterium
CGCCACCAAAGCAGACACCGATCGCATGCTGAACGCATTCATCGAGACTGTTGAAAAGAACATCCGCAAGGATGATGGTGTACGCCTGGTAGGCTTCGGCACCTTCACGGTTTCCAAGCGCAAGGCCCGCATTGGCCGCAATCCACAAACCGGAGAAGAGATCAAAATTCCTGCTCGCACGGTTCCTGTGTTCCGCGCTGGCAACGGCCTGAAAGACTCCTGCAAATAATATTTGTAGAATCTTGCAAAAAAGAAGAGGGGCTAAGCATGGCCCCTCTTTTTTATTGAATAGGAAGTCTGCTTCCTGATCTTTGTTTGCATTAAGAAATGGGCGGCAGAGGCTCCTCCTGGTGCAGGTCACGCCCACTGTAGATCTCAGCCGCCAAAAAACGACGTTCGTCCTCCAGCTTATCCTCAGCCATGTCCTTAAACCAGGCTCGACGCTCCCCATCCCAGCGGTAACGGCGGTTTTTTAACTTATCTTTGGCTTCGTAGGGTGCACCCGTCGCCCAGATCCGCACCTCCTTCTGCCACGAGCGGGCCACCAGTTCACCAAGGTGTGGTGCCACCAACCGAAACGTGGTGGCACAATCAAAAACAGCCCGGTGCGCAAACGCATTCACAAAGCCATGATCGGCTGCCAGATAATTCAGGGCGGAAGTTTTAAACCCCTTAGCTTCCCAATCGATATGACGAATGGAGCAGGCCCAGTGCATTTCCACGCCGGCCAGCTCAGGGCGCCGCTTGAGAAAACCGCTGTCAAACGCTGCATTGTGGGCAATCACGATGGATGCACGCTCGATGTATTGCCGGACCTGGGTCCAATCGATCTGCCGCCCCTGCAGGAAGGGATCATCCAGACCCGTAATTTTTTTAATCTCATCGCTGAGGCAGATGCCCGGATCCTCAACAGCACCATAGGTGCTCGTGATGACCGGCGTACGTCCATCCATCACGGCAAATTCAATCAATCCCAGCTCGATGATACGATCCCGCTCCGCATCGATACCGGTTGTCTCCAAATCAATGATCAGACCATAGTCCATCGTTCAACCCACCTTTGCCTGAGCTGCAAGCCACAGTGTTCTATGCATGAGGGAGCATACTACGGCAAATCACACGCGAAGGCCATATGGTTTTATGGCTGCTGGTAGAGGAAGACGGTTCCCTTGTCGGGACTGAGCAGACTGCCCGAGGGCTCGTCGAGGTCGGTATTGGGATTACCGACGATCATCCCTCCCGCTCCAATCCCGATACTTGTCCCAAAAAATTTGTTTTCTGAAGTGCGTCCATTGGGGCCAAACCCCAGATATTTGCGACCATTGAACCAGGCGCTGCCGGCTTTGACGAACGTAAAGACCGAACCGGCTTCGGATACAAAATTAAATCCGGTTTCGTCATAGGCATGCCGCCAAGCCGCAACCAGCAGTTTATCCCCATAGATGGCGGTGCGGCTACCGAAGTTACTACCGACCGCATTGGCATAATAACCAAACGCGATAATTTTGTGGGTGTTGACATAGGTTCCTGCGGTATCCTCGTAAATGAACACCGCCCCCGTGGAATTGCCTCCGTTGCGATTGCCAATCGCCCCGACCATGAGGTGAGTATTGGTCATGGTGAGGGAATAGCCAAACATGTCGTTGGAATTCCGGGTCTCTGGCTGGTCGATGATCTGCACCAGTGGCCATGTGCCCCCGGTGTCTTTATAAACCCAAACCAAACCCGCATCGGAAACCGGGTTGATTCCATTACGATCATAGTCATTTTTATGAGCCCCGATGGCGATAAAAGTGCCATTGGTGGCCACCGCAAAACCGAAGTAGTCCTCCGCCGAACGGGGAACCCCTCCTGATTCCACCAATCGCTTCGTTTGACTCCACACGCCGCCGCTGCGGGTAAAAATGTATGCATTTCCCGCCATATTTAAATCGTTGGCGCCGCTGTCGTCATACCCATTTTCGTAGGCGCCCACCACAAGGATGTCGCCACTCATCGCCACACTGGTCGCAAAACTTTTGTAGCTGATGCGGGTGTTGGTCCCCGTGGGGGTGATTTTCTGCTCGTCAATCCACACCCCTCCACTGAGGGTATAGGTGTACACAGCACCAGCTTCGATCACCAAATTAGCTCCAGTGCTGTCATAGCAGTGATTCGGGGCCGTCACCGCCAAACTAGTTCCATCGACTGCAATATTGCTGCCAAATTTGTGAGAACTTGTATTAAGCATGCATTCTGCCCGGCTATTGGTGCCAAACGGAACTATTTTTTGGGCTAGGGTCCAACCGGCTGAGAGGTTTGGCCTGGTGTAATAATAAACGGCCCCAACTCCCCACGAGGTGAAATTCAAATCGTTGGCATCAGTGCGATCACCAGGAGCTCCCACATAAAGCGAAAGACCATCTGGCGTCAAGTACACGTCAGTCCCATACTGAAGATCCGCCCGTGGGCGGGATATGAGATTATTCTCCGTGATTTTTTGGGCCTGGGACCATGTACCGGATTTTTCGAAGGTATAGACTGAACTGGAATTCTTTGCATACCGAGTGCCCGTTTCATCCCAACTATTATATGAGCCAGCCACCAACGAATTTCCCGTTCCCGCAAGAGCCACAAAGCGACCAAACTGGTCGTATTTCAAGCGAGCGTTGGTTCCCAATGGAGTCAACCTTTGTGTTTCCACCCAGGAGCTGCCATTCCAGTCAAAAACCCAGGCCATCCCGGCGTTGAGCAAATAATTGTTGCCGGAGGCATCGTAGGCTTTATAGGGGCTACCAGCTAACAACGTGTTCCCCTTTAGTGACAATGCCTTACCAAACCGCATCGATTCTGCGTTGACAGGAGGACTCACCCGCTGCTGTTGCGCCCAAACACCAGCGGTACGATTGAATAAAAAGACTTCCCCCGAGCCGGACGACGGTGCTCCGGTAGCATCAAAGTCGTTTTCTGGGGAACTCACTGCCACGACATCACCGCTGATGCTGACGATTGTGCCAAAGGTATCGGAAGCCATGCGGGCATTGGTCCCGGAAGGTACCAATTTGGTCTGTTGCGTCCAAGTGCTGCCAGTGCGCGTAAAGACAAAAGCAGCACCGGCTCCCGACACGGGATTTTCTCCATTGGCATCAAATTGATGCGAATACGCCCCAACCACAATGGAATCACCATCGATACTGACAGAATTCCCGAAACTATCCGATGTATTACGGGCATTGATGCCGGTTGGAATCAGTTTTTGCTCCGGGCTCCAAACATCGGCGGAAAGCCGATAAACAAAGGCCGCCCCCCCCATATTGAGGCTGTTGGTGCCCGCTTCATCATACTTGTGATTGGTCGCCCCAGCCACCAAAGTATCGTTGCTGATGTCGATGTTGTCGCCAAAGGTATCATTAGCCTGCCGTCCATTGACGCCGGATCCTACAATCTTTTGTTGCAGGGTCCAAACGCCGCCGACCTTTTTGTAGACAAAAACCGCGCCAGCTGTTGAAAGATAGCTGCCACCCGCCGCGTCATAACCATTGCGACTTCCCACCGCGATCAAGGCGCTATCAGGACTGATGGCCACCGCGATTCCAAAGTTGTCGTTGACCGCCCGTGCATTGACTCCGGTACCCGCCAATTTTTGCTCAAAGGTCCAGTTACTGCCGGTATTGGGTCGCGTGTAAACAAAGACGGCACCAGCACTGGTGAGCGGATTGGAATTATTCGCATCAAGGGGGTTTCCGGGAGCCCCCACCACCAGCATCAGGGCATCGTGAGATATATCGACATAGTTAAAATATGAGTTTTCCTGCGCATGCGCGTTGGCATACGGACCTTCCAGTGCAGACAATGATGTCAGGGGATAATAGGCCACGGTGCTGGTAGCAGCCGTCGCTGAATAGTTCAAAACCAGATTCACAGTGAATACAGCATACTCATAGATGGTATTGGCCGTGAGGTCAGAATCAAAATACCCATTCGTGGGCCCCACGTAAACAATATCCAAGCCGACACTGATATTTCCAGCTGAATAGGAGGTCTCGTTAACGGGTGTCCATCCAGCTGTACTTCCCTGACCCACACCTCGTATAAGCACATAGGAATTGTTGCCGATTGAGGTGCCAACCGAATTCCAGCTAATACTGATATACCCTCCCGTATCGCGGGCAGACAGGGATGAGGAAGCTGCAGGCGTAGAGGTAATGAGGGCAAATTGATGATAGGAGGTGGATGTCTGGGCGTTACCGGCCAGATCACGACCGTTGACGCATAAGGTTTTATATCCATCTGTACCAATGGCTGCCGTGATCGTAGTGCCGACATCAATGAATGAGGAAAAGGAGCTACACCACGTCGATGTCCATGCTTGAACACCGTAGCTATACTGCACAACATCGGTACCACTGACCGTCACATTAAAGTTAGCGTCTTTGGTAAACGCAGCAGGGGCCCCTGAAAGCACCGCCGTGGGAGCCACGGTATCCCGCACGATGGTGGCGCCAGTCCCGTAGGTGATATTTCCGGCTGTGTCGGTGAGTTTGACGCATAGTGTATAGCTGTCATCGGTTGCTGTCATGGCGTTGATCGAGGGGATCGAACCAAGACCGTAGGATATGCCGCCATCGCAGACCACTGCTGGGGTATTATCGAGAATCGAAGAATAAGACACCGCAGTGTAGTCGCTTGCGGTCAAGGTCATGATGGGCTGAATTGAGTTTTTTTCTGCGTTGTTGACGTAACCATCCGTCGCTTCGTTGGCACCCACCAGTGAGGTGAAGGTTGGACCAGTGATATCCCGCACAACGGGGGCGGGTTTGTAAAAAAGGTAATTCCCAGCATTGTCGTTGAGCCGGACACACACCGCATAAATCCCGTCACTACCCGGCAGGTCGCTGATCGCTGGAATGGTGCTGTATGCGTAGTCCTTGGTGCCATCGCAGGACAGACCCGTGGCATTCATTGGCGATGTATAAGCTGCCACATCATAGCCGCTGGCCGTCAAAGTATACAGGGGAGCTGGCGACAGATATTCGGTGCTATTGATTTGGCCATCGCTGGCACCGTTGGCGCGCGCGAAGGATGTCAGTGTTGGGCCCTCCGTGTCCATGGTAAAGGTCATACTATCGCTGGCACTATTGCCAGCCGCATCGGCTCCGGTCAGAGTCAGCGTATAAATGCCATCGGCTGAGGCATCAATGGTGGTATTGAGGCTAGTAGGGTCACCAAAGGTAATCGTGCCGGTGCCCGCTGCCTTGACCCAAGCATAGGTGCTGGCCCCAGAAGCGGTAGCAGTTGTTGTCCCCTGATTGTTCGTGATGATATCGCCACCCGCATCCACGGTCGGCACGACCGTGTCTTTTTCTACGCTGCCGGACTTCCCATAGGCGATATTTCCCGCCGCATCCGTGAGCCGCACACATAGGGCATATATGCCATTGGCACCGGGAACGGTGCTGATGCCAGGGATACTGCTATTGCCATATATTTTCCCAGCGTCGCAGGTTATAGGTGTTCCATCGCTGAGAATGTCAGTATAGCTTGCACTGCTATAGCCGCTGGCGGTCAATGAGGCAAAGGTTAGGACGGACGTCGATTCTGCTGCATTGATATACCCATCCGCAGCCTCATTGGCACCCAGCAAACTGACAAATTGTGGTGGGGTGATGTCCCAGGTCAATGCAACGGTCTGGCTGCTGCTATTGCCAGCACGATCCGTGGCCGTGATTCGCAGAAGGTAGTCCCCCTCAACTGAAGCGGTAATATGCGGATTGATGTCAGAAACTTGGTCGAATGTCACAGCCCCCGGTCCTGTCAATTTAGACCACTGAACTGTGGTTGCCGACAGATCGGTGACCGTCAATGTGGGGGACTGGGGTTGATTGAAAGCATATTGATCCACTCCCTGAATCACGGGAGCTGTGCGATCCAGACCGATTTTAAGTCCATTATTGATGCCGGATATCTTTTCACCGGTGTTGGACTCGGCAAAAATGCACAGGTGATAGGTGCCATCTCCCAGGAAGTCCAAAGCGCGATTTTTTTCTTTGGTTTGCAGGAACTCAAAGAGAACGTCGCCACACTGCTCATCGAGCGCAATCAGCAATTTAACGCTGACCAATTCAACATTCTGAGCATTCCATGCCACCACCGGCTTCCGCGCCTTCACCCAGGCATTGTCGGCGATGATATGACCTTCTTCTGTGGTCACTGTCAGGGTCATACTGGATAATTGAGGGTCGTCCGTATTTAGGACGTCCGGATTGTCGCCATCGGACGTGTCCGATGGACTCCCTTCCGGATCCGGGGGGTTCGATTCCTCAACACCCGCAGGCATGGAGGTTTTTACCCGCAGACTGGAATTGCAGGCACTTGTAGCCACCATGATGAAACTCACAGCGCCCAGTAGATTTGACCATTTGGTAAGAATTGCGAGCATATACCGCCTTAAATTAGCCACTTGTTCCTCTAACGGCGGTGAGGCGTCACAATCTTAAGAAATTTTTTAGCTTTCTCGAAAATTGAATATTATGCCTCGTCAGCAGAATCTGTGGGTGAACTCTGGCTCGGGTAGCCCGCCAAGGTTGTGAAATAACGCCAATCTTATGGCTCGATAGCTACGAAACCCATAGGCTTTTCT
>JAKQGS010000346.1 GCA_029556045.1 Pseudomonadota bacterium
ACGCACATGCCGCCGGATCCCGGCAATCTGCATCTTGGCCGCCTGTTGTGATAGGATGGCGCCGTACAATTCCCGCATGATGTCCTGGGCCAGCCCCTTTCGGCTGAGCACCTCCCGGTCAAACGCATCCAGTTTCATAAGTTTCCAAACATGTTGTAAGCGGCGAAAGCTCCTCTCCCCTTTAGGGGAGAGGATGGGAGAGGGGTTACGGATGCTCCTCTTTATCCGTTGTATGGATCCGCACCAACCACGCCAGGTCGTGCACCGGCTCAGGGTCGGTCGGATCGGGTGGCTCGGGATCAGGGTCGACGGGTGCGGGCAGCCGTTCAACATACGCCGGTAAGCCCGAGAACCAGCGGCCAATGCCAATGCGCAGCCAGTTATCCTTTTCTTCGAACACATCCACCGTCGTACCCTTCAAATAGTGGTATAAGGCGGTGTAGCTTGTGCCAACACCCGTGCGCACGTTCAGGGCACCCGCAATCACCCTGGCGCGCATGATGGGCTTCTCTGTGGTATGGCTGATCAGCAAAGGCAGCACGTCGACCGCGTTGTAAGCATATCCCCCAGGCACTTGCGGTGCGGTCACATCCCAGCGGTACTCAAAGTGCAGATGCGGGCCCGTACTCATGCCCGCGTACGGGTCCGATGTGGCCCCACCGGATAAGCCGATGCGCTGTTTGGCGTGCACCGCCTGCCCCACCGAAACATCGATGCGGGATAGATGCCCGTAGATGGTCAGCCCGTGACTGTGGCGCAACCTGACATGACGCCCGTAGCCTGTGGTTTGT
Organism: Pseudomonadota bacterium; assembly: GCA_029556045.1. The sequence continues at coordinate 792 of JAKQGS010000346.1, forward strand.
TCCATCGCCACCTCAACCAGGCCAGCTTCAGCGGCATAGATCGGGTTGCCAACGGGGATGCCAAAATCCAAACCGTTGTGGCCTCTGCTGATGGTGTAGACGTTCGGGCGTTCTCCGAAGTACTGCGTTACCTTCCATTTCTCATCACACGGCCAGTAAAGCCGTTCTAAAGGTGAGTGTTCTGGGTCTGTCATGTTATCGCTCCAATCCGTGTTGTTTTCTGCGATCGCCTTTCCCAGCTCAGGGAAGCGGTGAAACGCCTCGTAATATTCCCACCAATTGCACCCGGTCAAGCCGTGCCGCTTGGCTTCGTTGATGAAGATTGCCTGGTCTGCTGGAACCGCCGTCCAGCCGTGCTCGCCAAAGGCTGCGCCGGTCGGGATCATCGGTCTTTGCGGATAAGGCTCGTAGGCTTTGATCGTATTTTCAAGCTGCGCTGGCACCGTGCCGTTGGCCTGCATCCAGTACACCTGGGGCATATTGAAATTGCAGTAGGTCAGAAACTCGGTGAACGGGAACCTGGCGTGATAATGCGGGTAGCGGTAAGAGGACAACCCCAGCGGCAGGTTCGGGAAATCCTGGCGGATCCGCTCACAATATTCCTTTGCGGCCGTTTTATTGTTTGCCAAATCCCGGAACTGATGCTCGGCGTTGATCACAAACCCGTCAAACGGCAGCCGTCTCAGCTCCACCACCGCCCGGATCGCCTCCTGGACCGGGTTGCCGCCGTAAATATACTGCCAGGCGAACACCTTGATCCCGGCCTTGTGGCACAGGTCCACCAGGGCGGGCAGGTAGGTCCAGTTTCCGTTCACATCGCTGTGAACCCCATCGGCGATTTTCGGCAGCACGTGGGTCATGCCCGCCCATTTCAGGCGGTCAACCACCTTCGCCATATCCCCGCCCTCACAGCGTTTGAGCTGCCAGATGTAAATGCCTTTACCACTGATCATCACTTCACCTCCACTTATATTTTGATGATGTAATTCAAAATCATGTAGGGTTGCAGGTTGTTATGCGCTTTACCTCCGCCCGTATTTTTATTTGTAGCCGTTGCATTGTTTACAACGTCGCTTGCTGTTAATTCGCCATTTACTGATGCGATAGTTGCCCCACTGCCTGCCTTAGTAGAGGTGTATTTAATGGTGTGACCATGAGAATTTTGGATATGTGTGTGGGTTGGCATTTCATCAACACTAAGCACATGCGACTTTTCCCCTCCCATATTTCCTAAAGCATCAAATTTAGAGTCAGCTAAATCCAAGCCAACCGGAACTTTACCCCTTAGGTCCGGCAGGTTGAACGTTGTCGATCCATCCCCCGCCCCATAGATCGTACCGATCGCTGCGAATAGTTCTTCATAGATAGCCCTGGATACAGCCTGGCCCTGGCACAGTAGCCAACCGTTCGGTGCGCTCGTGCCAGCGTATTGAATTACCGCGCCAACAGGCCCAACAGACAGGTTCGTCAGCTTAACCCTTTTCGATTGTGCCGCCTCCAGCGCTTCAGAAACATCCCTGATCAGCAGCTCATCGTTGGGTGCTGGCTCGCTCAGCACGTTCAATTCACTTATTTTAACCATCATTATCTCCTTATTTAAGATCCATCCGGTATCAACGGGTATAAAAACACCGTCGTGCGCACCGCCTGGGTCGTTCCCAGCGTCTCATGCTTCAGTCCCGCCACCCGGTAATCGGCATCAATTCCCAGCTGGTCTGAGGTGTAATGCACGCGCCGCTCCACCTCCAGCCCAAACTGCACCTCTGGCCGCTGCTCGATTTGCAGCACCGGGAAGGGCTGTTCCTCGCTCAGGTAGTCGATCAGCAACCCGCCGATCCGGTCCAGCCGTGCCTGTTGCGCAGCGGTGATGTTGGCCATCACGCTCGAATAATAGGATGATCCGGCAAACAGCCACATAAAAACAGACCAGTACAGGTTATTCTTGATCACAAACTCGCCGTTGCAAAAGCCGGTCCGCTCACCACCATAACTGAACATCCGGTCCTTCGGCTCAAACTGATACGATCCGGCCGGGTCCAGCACCACCTCGTGCACGTAGCGGGTCACCCCGCTGCTGTTGCTGAAGGTCATGATCATAAAGTCCACCCCGTTAAAGTCCACCGTGCCTGTTACAAAAGATGAAATTGCCCGGTCCGCGTAGTTGCCCGTCGTCGAAGACCACACCTGCATATTTGTAAAATTATTGCCCGGCCAGCCGCCCACCAGCACTTTGCGTATTATCGTGCCATCATCCATAGCAAAACGTAAGTGCCATTTCCCCTGGACGGTCACGCTTTCCCCGGCGGGCACGTCCACCCGTGGTGTGTTATCGCCAAAGGGCCTGGGGGTCACGGAATAGCACCAGTCCAGCTGGTAGCCGTGCACCACCACCCGGTCACGGACATATTCCCAGGGCAGGGGCAGCATCACATCACTCAATGTGTTCTCGTCCGTCAGTGTGATCTCCGCCGCATCCGCATCGTGGATGCTGTGATAGGCCAGGGTGCCGTCGGCCTCAGCGGCAATCGACCCCAGTGTTGCGCTGGTCAGACGGTGCAGCTCCTGCAGCGCATCTGTCGGCGGGATATACATGACCGCCAGAAAGGCGTCATTCGGGTCATTTTCACTGGCCTGCACATCGTAGGGATACCCGGCCAGGTCAGCGATGTTCTTGATCCAGCCCGCCACATCGTCCTGGTAGGCATCCGTGCCAATCTGCTCAATTTCCACCCCGTTCAGCCTGCCCAGCCCGTCTTCAAAATCCATATAGGCATTTTTGTTCCAGCCCGCAGGCGTCAGGTTGGTCAGCGTCCCGGCAAACAGGTCATAACTGACAAAACCCAGCGGCTCGGCAGGGTCATACACGGCCGCCTGGAAGCGCATCTGCTTACCGGTGCGCAGCTTGCCATACAGCGGCCCTGCCGTATTGTAAGGGTTGTAGCGCCCGCTGCTGTTATCCAGGGTCACCCGCAGCGTCCCCACCCGGTAGGGCTCAAACCCCTGCCCGCGTCCGCCGATCAGCCGCTCTCGGCCCCGGTCTGCGCTCCAGCGTACAATAAAATCCTCCTCGCTGCAGCCGTGACCAAACAGGCCCAGCCCATCCCAGTCCACAATCAACCCGTAAGTAATCGCCCCTTCAACCAGGCAGTACAGCAAAATATCCTCGCCGCCTTCGGTTTCCAAAACGTCGCCGCCCTCGGTTTCCAGGTAAAAGCAATGCTCAGTGTTCATGCGCCAATCATCTCCCTGCGCAGCACATCCCGAAACAGCGGGATCAGCTCACGTTCAGCCCAGGCCCGGTCCGCCAGGTTGATCGCACTGTGGATGTGCACATGCAGCTCACCTAACCCCTTACCACCCCCGCTGCGCGCCCGCTCCACCTCCCGGTGCGGCATCACATAGCCCGGCTGGTTGGGGATGAAAAACTCATCGCCAAACTCCCGCCAGCGATAGACCTGCCCCGGGTACACCGGTCCGCCCGTCGCCGTGGCAAATGTGTTTACATGTCCTTGCCCTTGGCCACCAATCCCTGCACCGATATTGCCCGCCCCCCCCCACGTCCCGCCCTGCGCCTCATACCAGGTCTGGATGATGTCAATTTTAATTTGGCTCGGCAGCCCGTGCAGCAGGTCGCCGATGTTCTGCACCTTACCGCCCCATTCGCCAAACATTTCTATGACTGGCGAAAGCTTTTCAGGGTAATCCTCAGCCAGTTGGTGTGCAAATTCCAATGCGGCATTGTACGATTCCGTGCTGAGCGCATTTTCCGCCCACAGCTTGGTCAAACTCGTGTTCAGGTCAACCAACAGCAAATCTGTTGCGGTCAGCTTCTCTGTGGAACCGTTCAGCTCGTCCATCAGGCGGGCTTGTTCTTCAGCTTCCACACCCAGTTTTTCCAGCGCCTCCCGGGCGATGTCGCTGGCCCCGCCATATTCCTTGGCCCGCACCGCCGCCCGGTTTAAAGCGCGCTCGTGCTCGTCGATCGCGTCCGTGGCCTCATCAGTGATCTCAATGCCCGTTTCGGTCTGATCGTAATAGCTCTTCATCACTGCCGCACTGTACGCGTAGGCAGATCCCAGGTCCTTTTGTGCCTTTTGCTGCTCCCACTGTTCTCTGGTCAGGATCACGGTTTTACCCAGCGTATCTGCCAGGTGCACGCCATACCCGCCCGTCACACCCGCCAGGTTATCGATCTGGTTTTCAACCCCCGCCATCGATGCACGGTAGTCTTCGTATGAATCTGAAGCCTCCAGCGCCGATTGCGCCATTTCCTGATGATCGGCAATCAGCCGTTTTCGTTCATTCGCCTGGTGGACCATGGCCGCCGTCACCGCGTAGATCCCGGCGGCATAAATCCCCAGTGCTCCAGCGGACGTGCCCAAAGCCTTCGCCAGCGTTGTGGCCCAGATCACCGCCTGCCCGCCCACCAGCAATAGGGGGCCCATCACGGCTGTCGCTGCGGTCATATCACCGATAAACCCGGCTGTGGTGGGTTTCATCCCCTTCAATTTGTCATCAAACTTGCCGATGAACCCGGCCGCATCGTTCAGCTTATCCCCCCAGCCTGCCAGCACCGGCTCCAGTGCGCCGCCCTCGCTCACCATCTCGCTCACCGTGCCCAGCAGGTCCTTGAACCCGAACACGGCCGTGTTCAATGCGGGCGTGAAGTACTGCCCGGCATCCACGGCAATATCGTTGATCATCCGCTTGAAGCTGCCCATTTGCTTGAAGCTGTCGCCCATGGCCGCTTCGTAGGTCCCGGCGATGGTCGTGCCGTATTCCATCACCGCATTCACCCGGGCCTGGACCCGTTCGGTCTCGCTCAGCTCGTCCACATTTTTCCCCAGCCCGACTGCCATCGCCTCGTAGGCGCCGCTCAGATCCAGCGTCATGTTCATGCTGCGGAACATCTGGCTGTTGCCCGTGATCAGGGCATCCGTCAGCCGTGTCATCGTCTCGGTGCTGTTTTCCCCGCTGATCACCGCCTGGTCCTGTGCGATCCGGGCCAGCGTGGCCGCATCCCCCAAATCCAGCTGGGCGGTGATGAACTTGCTGATGATTTGCTGGGCGGCTGCTGATTCAATCCCCATGCCCTTAACCGCCGCCGCCTGTTCCTGGACAAACTGTGATGTATAGCCCGCACCCTTTGCCAGCTGGTCATTCGCCAGCTTCAGCCCGTCCACCCGGGCGGCAGCCATGGCCGATGTGGTGATAAAGCCCACCAGGGGCGTGGTCACGCCAGCGGTGATCGCCAGCCCAGCCTTGCGCATCCCCTTGCCGGTTTCCTCCGCCACCTTGCCCAGGTTGCCCAAATCGCCAAAGGCCTTCTTAAACTCGCCCGAAGCCTGGTTGCTCGCCTTGATGATGATCTCTACGATTGATTGACCCATTAGTCATTCCTTCTTGTCACTTATGCCTATTTTGTCACCTGTGCCCGTAAGGGTATTGCGAGCACCTTTGTCATTGCGAGCGAAGCGAAGCAATCTCTCATCAGATCGTCACCTTCGCTTTACGCAGCCACTTGAACAGCTGCTTTTCGGCTTCATTCAGCTGGGTAAGATCCTTCACGGCCATCCCGCGCCACTTCTTCACCAGCTGGTACACTTCCTCGCACATCACGGCCCGTCCCATCAGCCTCGCATCCTGGTCCAGGTATCCGCCGCCCTCGGGCAGGCAGCCAAACTGCCTGCACATCCACAACACTTCCAGCTCAAACGGCGGCGGACTTTTCCCGGCGGCCGCATCCGCCGCCTGCTGGATTAGTTTTTTTCCAGTACCTTCAGCCCTTCCATGTGCCGGTAAACGCTGTTGCACACTTCCATCACCAGCACGGCCACCCGGGGGTCGTCCACCTGCTCCAGCGGCGTGTCCAGGGCAAAAAACGCACAGTCCCAATCGCTGATCAACCCCAGCTTCACGATCACAGCCCACAGCTCCAAAAACATCATCTGGCTGTTGTGGATGGCGGTAGAAAACACGCCCCAATACTGCAGGCTCTGCTGCACTGTCACCTTTTCGGGCAGGCTATAGCTCACGCCCAGCTCTTTGATTTCCTGTTTCATAAGGCTGCCACCTCGTTCACCAGCACCATCTCAAAGAAGCTGGCGCTCTCGGCGTTGTAGCGGCAGCGCAGGGTGCCCGTGATGATGTCATCGCCGTCATCGTCGCCCAGGGGGTCAAACTTATCCCACTTCGCGGCTGCGTCAACGATCAGAGTCTTGTTGGCATAATTGGTGCCCTTGGTGGTCAGCTCGCTGCCCTCACACACCAGGCGGATCAGCCGGGGAACGCTGGCGCGCCAGTTCTCGCGCTCGGCAGCGGCCACGGAGGCCGTCATCTCCAGCGTCAGATTCAGCATGATCTCCGGCTTGCGCTGCTTGATGTTGCTGTAGGCCAGCGACCCATCCGCGGTGAACAGGGCCTGCCAGCCGGTTTCCACGTTCAGTGTGGCATTGGTCAGCACCACTTCCGCCTGGTTGGCGCCAAAGGCCCCGTCCTCATCATCGATGTAGATCTTTGAAAGGTTGAACATCATCTCTTCCACATCCGGCACGGTGGCAACCACAAACCCGTCCCCATCTTTGGCCACTTCCTGGGTTTCCCAGTTTACGGTCAGCATCCAGGCTTCGTTGCGGGCGCCTTCCAGCGCAAAGCTCTTCACGAACGCCCCGCCGGTCTTATCCACCGCCGCATTGTCGCCGTTCTTGATGTGGTAGGTCTGCAGGTCATCGGCATCCACCGCATCATCCGCCGCAATCGGCATGGTGTAGGTGCGGATCTTGCCGCTCCCTGCCCCGTCATCCGCGGGGGTTGCCCGGGCAATGCCTGCATCCAGAATGTGGCCCAGCTGCTCAAAGGTGGCCGGTTGGCTGGGCATGTTCAGCTCACCGCGCAATTGCGGGAAATACTGCCGGTCGGTGCCGCCAAAAATGCCAATATCCTCCTCCGGGAACACCGAAACCCGCTGATCGTCCAGCAGGCCCAGCCCGCGCCAGTTGAACCAGCTGGCCCCCGGCGTACCGATCGCCGATTCCCGGTTCATCTGGAGCTGTCGAAATGTTTTGATACCATAATCACTCATTGTAAAATCTCCTTAATCAATCAATTGTTTAGTCATTGCGAGACCACGTAGGGGTCGAAGCAATCTCATTCATCCTGCGAAGGTTCAACCTGATCATCCTCCAATAAAACCTCCAATTCTCCTAAATCGGTTTCCACCTCTACTTTAAGGCGAGCGAGGTCAATCTTATCGCTATCAGCTTTCAGCTTCATCGTCCCCGAGCGAAGCGAGTGGGATGAGCTTTCAGCTAATGCATACAGCCCGCTCCCCACCAGCACATCCGGATCCAACCCCAGCCCCTCAACCTCGTCTTTGGTCAAATCCCTGGCCGGAACCTTCTTCAAAAACCCATTTCCTAAATATTTCAGCATCACCACAGCCTTCCTGTTAAATTTATCTGTCATAGTTTCACCAAATTTCAAGCTGGGCGGGCTCAACCCGCACCAGCGCAGTGCCAAGCGCCATGAGGCGCTGGCCCAACCATGCTCTATGCACTAACGGCTATTCTTTCCACTTCCTTCACCTCCAAATAAAAATTCACACCCGTGTACGTCCGATCGCCGTACATCATCGTTGCCGGGCCTTCATAGAAGTTCCCGTTCGGATCAGGGATCATCTGCGCCACCGTCCTGCCCAGCGTGATGTGCTGGGCCAGCTTGTTCCGCACCGCAGCGATCAGCGGCACCGCCTGGCCAACCCCCTCCGGCAGCAGCGCCACGCTGACGAACAGGCTCAACTGCACCCGGTGAAAAGCCACCGCCGGGCTGCCCATGCCGTAGGACTGCGATCCGCTTACCGGGAACCAGATCAGCGTCGGGCTGGCCACGATCTGCCCGGGCAGGTCATCATAAGCCCGCACCTCCGTGATTCCGCTGATCTCACTCAGCACCCCGGTCAATTCATCCTTCCAGTTTTCAATCGTCATAATGCCTCTTTTTTCTCCTCCCCCTCTTTAGGGGGGAGGTCGGGAGGGGGGTCTTACTCCGTCAGCTTCTCCACAATCCTCTCAACCGCCCGCTCAAACTCAGCCTTGATCTTCGGCTCCGCCTCACTCAGCCCATCCCGCATGTAATGATGTCCCTTCAACCCGCGCCGTGAGATCGCCCTTGCAATCAAAAACGTAGCCCGCTCGGCCTCCACCCCCTTCAACCCCAGCTTGCGCACCACCCAGAAATGCAGGTTGGCCATATTCGGCCAGTGGGGGTCCGCACCCTCTTCCATCACCCGGGCATAGGGCACATACGCGCCCACCACGCCTTCCACCTGGGTCACCACCCCGCCGCCCTGCACCTTGCCCGTGATGCTCGCCCGCAGCCTGCCCAGGTTCACCGGCGCCTTCTCCCGAGCCAGCTTGGCCACTGTCTCCACCGAAATGCCCATCGCCGCCCGGAACTCATCCACCGCGATCTCGTCAAACTGCCCGAAGCGGTCCATCAGTTCCTGCAAGCCCTTAATCTCGATCGAAACGTCCATACTTCCTCCGCCTCCCCCTTTAGGGGGAGGGTAGGGTGGGGTTATCCCACACCTGTCTTTATGTACCGGCTGATCTTATCCTCCGCCTCCGGATCCCAGCGGCCCACCCACAGCATCTGCCCGCCCACCTCCAGGCCGCCGCGTGTATCCACGTAACCCTGCTGCGTCCGTGCCAGGTCCCGCACCGCACTGATCATCGCCGCCTGGCTGATGTCAAATGGCGGCATCCATAAATAAATTTCATCCGCAGGGTCATGTGCTGCCGCAACACTGCCGTTCATGGCACGCACCACGCCAACCGCATTTTCTGCCGCATCCACATCGATCACCAGCATCATCTCGCTGCCGATCTTAATCAGCCGCCCCAGCTGCAGCGCCGTGCCCATCACATACCGATTCTGTTTATCAGCCTCGCTCACCTCGATGGCTGTCGATGAAATTTCCAGTTCACTCTCCAGGGTGATCCCGCTCGGCTCCCAGCATGCAGCCCGGTCATCGGTAAAACCCCATTCACCTACAATCCGCACCGACCGCATTCCCTGCGGAAAGCCCATCCTGCTGCCATCCTGGTTCAGGATGATCATGTTGTAGCTCCACGGGCTGTTAAAGTTCTCAGAAACGGCACCATAATAATCATCTGCGGCCAGGGTGGTGTAAGTCCTTCCGCCATCGGTGCTCACCGCCACGGCATTTATTGAGATCAGGTCGTCAATCCACAGCACCCCGTTGCCAGAACCTGCATAATAGCGCGTCTCCATCCGTGGGTAAAAATGACGCTTGCAGCGGCGGTCAATCGCCCGGCTCACGCTCGCGCAGCGCCGGTATAGCGGGTCGTCATACTTCGTTGTCGTCGACCGGATCAAATCCGGTGCAGCAGATTTAATTTCAGCAGGTGTGATGTAAAGGTTCATCGCTCACCTTATCCATAAATCAAATCTCGATACCCGGCGGGTCACAATCGGCGCTGGGATCACGGGTTCAATCATCAGCACCATCGGCACCGGTTCGATGATCTCCGGTTCGGGTTCGGCAAAGTATTCATCACACATCTCAGGCTGCATCCAGGGCGCTTCCTCGCAGATCTCATCACTGGCTGGCCCCCAATTCGGGTCAATCGGGTACCCGGCATCAATCGGGTAGCCTGTATCATCAAAAGCCAGCGCATCCATCGGGTTGATCAACAACACCCCGATCACCACCGTCACCAGGATAACTGCCGCTGCCACCACACAACTGTATAAAATCGCACCAATCGTTTTCACCTCAAACCTCACTTCCTGCTAATCCCGTCATTATCAGATTTCATATACAGCTTCATCTATCTTCCTCAGTGCTAGCTTTTAGTTTTGTGGTTGATGGTCCTGGCTTCTTCCTGGTTGTCGTTTTTGGCTTCGGCGTGTCTTCAACTTCCTGGTAGGGCATCTCTATAACTTCAACCAGTCCTGCTCCAGCGTAATGTTCTGCGCGCACATCATCCCAGCCCACAACAATATCCCCCGGGTGATAATCTCGTCCGGTTCTGGCATCCATAAATGAGGTCACTGCCCTCACCACACTTTCAGCTTTCTTTTTTGTTGCCATTTTCTGTACCTTCCTAATACCTGTTACCTAATTCCTTCTTCCATATTCCTCACCGTTAATATTTCTTTTTGGCCGCCCAGTTCACCCAGCGTTACTTCCATGCTTTCACCATGCCGCACCACTCGTATAGGCAATTTCCCATTCACTGGGTCTGGTAGCGCCTCCACTCGGTATAAATCATCCTTTTCCGGGTCAGGCCAGATCACTTGCGGCCATGGTTCATAGGTCTGATGGCCGCACACCACGCCCAGGTCACACCGCTGGGTGAAACCCAGCCGTTGCGCATCCAATGCCAGCATCCAATCACTGCTCACGGCCTGGGGCGTTCCGGGCCACAAAGAGAATGTAATTAATTCCAGCACATGTCTTTTGATCAAAGTACATCCCTGGCCCACACCGGCCACATCCACCACCTTGCCCCAGGCAGCTCGGGCTGCGGCAGGGTCTTTGCTGATACTTTTTCCTGTCAGCCCTTTCAGATATGTATATGCGCTCCACTCCCTTCGTCCATGGCGCCAGACATACAACCCATAAGCAATGTCAGCCCCCGTTGCTGCCAGCCTGTCCACCGTGTCCGTCGGAATGATCATGTCACACTCAACCGTCAACAAGGCGTCAAATCCCATTCTCAACACCAAATCTCGGGCAATGTTATAGTTATGGGTCACATTTTCATACGGATATTCGTAGGGGTTATCCCATCCCCTCAACCAGTAATCAATCCCAATCGTCTCTGATCTCAACTTAAATAAGGATTGCACAGTCCTGCCCCACAAACGCGGCATCGTCGGGCTCATCGGGCAAAATACCAGCACATTCTTAATTGGGGCGGCCTTATCCAATCTCATGTCCTTCCATTTTTAACCCAACAAACGGGTTTAAACTGTATACCCGGCATCCAAACACCTCGATTAGCTTATTTCGCACAGACATTGTTTGCGGTAGGATCTCTCCCAGCCACAAGCGGTAATCTTTTCCTCGTCGGGCATTATCAACCATCTCCTCGTCCTGGGTCATATACGCACCCATTCGAGTCCGTCCGTCCAGAGTGCCGCAGTCATGGCCGCAAAGAATGATGTTCGCTGCGCCCATCACGGCAGCCACGTGCATCGCACTCGTGATCGTGCTGTAACTCACTACAATCTTTCTGCTTCCCTGCTCGATCACGCTCAGATCGATGTTTGTTAATCCGTTATTCGCATGGTCAAATACATAATCCGGTGGTGGGTTCAACCCCATGCGGAAAGTTGCACAGTTATAGCGGCTTGCTATCAAAGGGATGCCAGTCTGGTCTGCTTCATCAAACATCGCGGTCTCTTTGCGCAACAGGTAGTCCGTCCTGAAGCGCCGAAATACCTGGTTCACCCCGATCGTGATCTTATTCTCAAAAAATGTCGGATCCACATAATCCATTGTGGGGCCAGCTGCCACGATCCATATGTCCGCACCGCGATATTTCCCAGCCAATTCATAGACGTTTTTCATACGTTTGTCACCACCTGGGCGGCTAAGAGGTCATGCCGCCCAGGTTCATAAAGATTCTAAAAGATCGGCCTAATAGACGATCTCATCAACCGTTGACACATCGAAATTGCTGGCGGGCATATAGCGTGGGTCTGCACCCAGCACCAGCACGCATGAATCAACTGCATCCACACTGATCGTCATCAGACCGCGTACAAAGCGATAGCCATCACTCAGCTCGGACGCCTTCACCACCACGATCACCTGCTTATCATCGTCTGTTCCTGCGGCCGTCAGTTGGGTGATCGCCTTACCGCTCAGGTCCTGCACACCTGCCCCGGCGGCACTCGTCGCTTCCTGCAGCTTAAAATCAACCTTGGCGCCGCTTGCAAATACGCCCACCTGCACAACAAACGCCAATTGATCAAACTGCTTCATATCGACATAACCAGTCCCCAGCGTGCCTGTCCCATGGGCACCGGGGTCAATAGCACCCAGAACCGCCACTTTTTCAGTAAATATTGTTGCCATTTCAAAACCTCACTTTTTCTAATTCATTCCCCCCTCCCCCTAAAAGGGGAGGGTAGGAAGGGGGTGTTAGCTCAACACCACGAAGGGGCTTACCTCGGTGGCACCATCAGCTAATTTAATTTTGCTATCCAGCCAGGGTTGGCCGTCGATCGCTTCAACTGCCCGGAACACTGTCTGGTTCGTCCGGAACTTGTGCTCACGGCTGATGTCCATTGTCACCGCCTGTCGATCACCCCACAGGTACCAGCTGTAATCGATCAGACACACATCACCTTTAGTGCCCAGCACCGGCAGTTTTTCGGTAAAGATGATTGGCCATCCCAGTAATGTCGTGGCGGGGCCTGCTGCCGCATTCGGCTGCCAGATCTGACCCGAAGCGCCATCGATCATTTGGAACAACTGCGGCATCACAGTCTGGCTCATCAGCCAGATGGGTGAACCGCTCAAAATAACCTTGCTCGCCATCGACACCGCATCCACAAATTTGAATTTAGATGCTGTGTTCCGGCTTACAGTGGCTGTTGCAGGAGCGTTCAAAATACCCAACGGACGACCCCCACCCGTTCCGTTCAGCGAGTCATAGTCCTCTTGCCAGCCCAACGCACCGCCAAAGCTGCCCGGACCAGCCAGGAAAGCCTCAACCGAAATCGCTGAATCCCGCAACAGACCGTTGGGGATCTCAGTATAGCCAGCCAGTTCCTTGGCCTTCAGCTCAATCATCTTAAAAGATGGTTCGCTGGCCGTAATGTCGACATTTTCTTCGGTGTAGTATGTGCGCACCCCACCAAAGAACCCGCTCACCCCGGCTTGGGCCAGTGAGTAATCCACTGCTGGGAAGGGCACCGAACGCGATCCCATCGGGACGATCCGTGCACGCGGGCGCATGAAGCTCGCCTCTGCCCGTGTTTGCAACAGGTTGCCAAGTGGCGCTTCAGGGATCAAAAACCCGCCGTCCACGCCGATCTCTCCCGCCATAGCCTTAGTGACCAGCAATTTCTCCAGTCGTGGGTCATGGGCGTGCTTGGTGTACCAGTCGTTCATCGCCTTCACATAATCGGAAAAGCGCTCAAACCCGGCTTCCTCGGTCTTCCTTCGCAAACTTTCCTTCTCAGCCGCCAGCTGTGCTTTGGCCATCCGTTCCGCAGTTTCCTGCTCGAGCTGCATCAGCTTCTCGGCCCGTTCGGCCTCTTTTTGGATTTGTTCGGCCTGCTGCAGGTAAGCGTTCACCTGCTCCTGTTGAGTGTCGGTCATCTCACTGGCCATCAGCTCCTTGGCCCGAGCTAAAATCTGTGACGCCTCGCGGTACTTCTCGTCCAGTGTTTTTCGATCAAAAGCATTATTCATTTCAACCTCCGTAGTCTGGCCATCGCCAGATCAATTTCTAATTGTTTAAGTTTCATCGCCATCTCCCTGGTTGGTGTGAGTGCATCTTCATGCGGCTCGGCACCACCATCCGAGTTAGTTTCATCATCATCTTCTTCTTTACTATCAGCTATCAGCTTTGAGCTATCCGCTTTAACCGCCGTCGTCACCGTCGCCGGGTTCATCCCCCACGTCACCGGCGAATACTCCCACAGCTTCAGCTCCTTCAAAATCCGATAAGTATCCTCTTCCTCGCTCTTCAGGTACTCAAACTGCAGCGTATCAAACCCGATCGACCATTCATCCATCGCACCGGCCTTATACAGCGCATACGTTTCTCTGCCCTGCTGCACATCCATCACAAACTGCGTCCGGGCAAAAAGCCCGCCCGTGGCCTCCGGATACAGCGCCAGCAGCTCAGGTGGCAGCATATCGCGGGTGTGCTCCACCAGCGTCAGCGGGGTCCCGATAACCCGGTCCCACTTGTGTTGGTGCAAAACCCGGATCTTACGTGCTCCCTGCGGGCCGCGCTCCTGGATCGTCTTCGCAAACGCCCCCATCTGGATCACATCCGGTGGGCTGTCCAGGTCTTTGATCCCCATCAGGCTCACATACGCCTCCACGATCCCCGTCTCAGCATCCATGCTCTTTGTAAAGCTCGGAAATATTTTTGTCGTCATCTGTTTGTTATCCATAATCCCTCCGTAGGGGCAGACCTCCGTGTCTGCCCTTCTAATCACCAATCACCGGCTGCATCACACACCGGCAGTTCGGGTGCAGCGGCGGCCAGTACACATCGCCATAATCCATCACCAGCCGTTCCTGGCCCACATACATCTCGCTCCCGCCCTCAAACCACGCCTCGCCAATCGCAATCTGCTTCCCGTGCATCTCATTGCAAAACGGGCACAGACGTTCATCCAATGCCGCATACCACTCGATCTGCGTGATCCCGTTCTGCTTATACCCCTCCACCAGTCCTGCGTTCGAACTCCGGATCGTCTCGCTCCGCGCAATCATCTCCGCCCGCAGGTCAGACCAGCCGCCATACACCGCCTTCAGCTCATCCATCAGCCGCACCGTGGACCAGCCCTCACCCTGTGCGGCCAAAATCAGCCGCTTCACATCTTCCATCGTCGTATCGCTGATCCGCTGCGCAAATGCAAACGAGTGGCTCCGGATAAAATCGGCCACCGCCGGGTTTTCAATATCCCAGTCGATCCCCACCGAGCCAATCCATGCGCTCAGCTGCTCTTGCATCAGTCCCATCATCAGCGGTAAAAATTCCGTCTGCCATTTCTTCACCGATTCAACCGCCATGAAGGTCGCAATCGCCGTCAAAATCGCTTCAAAATCAATCGCCTTGATCGACTTGCCCTTCATCCCGTTGATCCGCCCCTCGATCTCGCGCTCTTCCTCCTCGAACAGCCTGGCCGCAGTCCGCTTGAACTGCCCCTCCCATTTCCTCGCCACCCGATCAAACGCCTTCCAAGCTGAAGCAGCATCAAGCTGCATCAGCGAAGTGCCAGCGTCAGGAGACGCTGGCCAAACTGAAGAACCATCTGTTTTTTTTATTCCTCTCTCCTTTAGGGGAGAGGTTAGGAGAGGGGTCATCTTCCTACTCGCATCTCCCGCCCCATCATCCACCGCCTCGCTCATCAGCGGCCGGTACAGCACATCGCCCACACCCATCGGCAGCGGGCCCAAACCCACCTCACGCCTCGCCTCATTAACCGTGATCCATCCGCCAATCACCGCCTGGTTTGCCCTGGCAAATCGGTTCGTGCGGTCATCCTGCAGCGCCACCACGTTGCTGTAATCCGCCACGATGATCACGTCTTCATCCATCTCATCCGATAATGCCCGGGTCAGCGCTTCGGCCAGCTTCGTCGTTGTCGGGATGATGTTGTCCTCCCACAGTGCCCGCCTGGCCAGCGCATAGTTTGAATATGTGGCCGCATCCAACCCGGCCTTCACGCCAATCAGCACCGGCGGTACCTTGAAAGCTGCACAGATCCTTGTCTCAGAAATCGCCCGTAGGTCCGGAAATACCATCTGGTCCAGGTTCAATCCCGTCTGCTGGTACTCCGCATCCGCATCCAGCACCATCACCTTGTGCCAGTTAGCCTCACCAGAATACTGCTCTCCGATCCGGCTCTGGATCCGCCTCACCTCGCCATCATCCAAAATATTCTTCGATTTAATAATGCCAGATGGCACCGCGCCGTTTTTGAAAAACTGCTTGATAAACGTGGTCTGATTATTGTCATTATCCGCATCAGCGGCCGCAGCCATCAATGGCGGATGCCCTCTTCCCATCCCGCCGTGCGGATCATTCGGGTTCGGGTACTTGATGTGGATCACGTCCTCCGGCAAAAAATACAGCTTTTCGCCCGTCTGCGTGATATAGGCATAACCCAAGAGAGCGTTTGCCTCAAAGATCGACTTTTTCCCGTCCACCACGGCCGACATCAAATCCGGCCTCGGCAGCCACATCGCTTTTGTATTAACACCTTCTCGTTCTCGGATGATGTACGCGTTCCCGTCCAGGTTCAAATACGTGATCAGCGTCTCCAAAAAGTCATAATGGCTCTGCCATGGGTTCGGAAAGTCCAGCAGGTCCTGGATCGGGTTATCTTCCTGGATTTCCGTCTGCCCCTGCCCCAGCCGCTTATGCACCTGCAGCCGTGCGCTCGGTGCCGTCCTCGCGATCTCACGCACCGCCGAATACACCACCGCGTTGCGTTTATAACCCTCTTCGCAATACGTGTTGAAGTCCACCAAACGGGTCACTTCCACCCCGTTTGAGCTGATCGATGTGATCGCATACTTGCGCGGGCTGATCGTCTTGACCCATCGCGTCACCGTCTCCAAAAAAGTGCTGCGCTTCTGTCGTGCCATTAAAATACGCCGCTCCTTCCGCCTCGGGCCAGTTTGTTATATGCACCCGCAGCCGCATCCACCTGGTCGTCGTGCACGCCCTTCGGGAACATCATCAGCTCTTCCATAAATTTTTGATTCCATTCCGCACGCACCAGGTGCACCAGACCGGCCTCGCAGGCTGTCGAAAGCGCCATCGCACGCACGTCTTTACTCTTATTGCCCACTGGGTCAGCGATAATCCCACGGCCCTGCATCTCTTTCACCGTGTTGGCTGCCGCTTCCTTACCGGCTGCCCCGGGCTCCACCTCCTGGTAAGTCTTCACCACCGGCCCTTCCCGTTCCCCATCAGCATCGATCATCTTGGCCATCGTTTGGTTGCGCACATAAAAACTCAGCTGCTCCCGCTTCACATGCTCGATGTAAAAATGCTTATCATTCGTCATCGCCATCAACACGCCAGCTGAATAGTCGCCGCCCCCCTCCGTCCCGGCCTTATCCCAGTACCGCACTCGGGCGATCACCTTGCCTGGGATCCGGTCAACAACGTCCACCCACTCCGGCTTGAACATCGCCCCCTCACGCTGGATCGGGCTCTGCTGATACAGCGAAATCCAATCATGCGCACCCACATTCGTCTGGATCCGCAGTAAATCCTCCTCAGAATACTTCTCCGGCCATAACGCCTCGCCCGGCTTCCGTCCCAACGGATCCTCTTTTTGCACCCACACCCCGTTCAACAGCATATCCCTGAAATGCACCGGCCAGGGATCTTCTTCTTCTGTCATTGCGAGCGAAGCGAAGCAATCTCCCCTGTCACCCGTCGCCTGTGCCCGTGAGGGTATCGGTTCCCCGTCCCCCTGCCGAAGCTGGGCGGGCTCAACCCGCTCCAGCGAAGTGCCAGGGCTTGTCCCCGAAGCCTGCGGAGCGGGATCATGAGAACCTGGCCATATCGCCGGTAAATTCACCACCTGCCACTGATCCGCCATCGGGTCGCTCGCCATCTGCTGCAGCAACCGACCGGCCAAATCATCCGGATGCCAGCGGGTCATAATCAGCACCACCGCGCCGCCATCCTCCAAACGGGTATAAGCCGTAGAAGTCCACCAGTCCCATACGCGGTCACGCTGGGCCCGGCTCTCTGCCTCTTCACGTCCGCGCAAGGGGTCATCCACCACCATCAAATGCGCACCCGTACCCGTGATCCCGCCGCCCACACCGGCCGCCACCACACCGCCTCTGTGCGGGTTCGCCAGGTCCCACGCCGTCACCGACCGGCTGTCAGAAGACAGGTCCACCGGCGCATCCACCGATGATTTCATCCCAAACACAGCCCCATAGCGTGGGTCCATCACCAAATCACGTGCGCCGCGGCTGTTCGCATTCGCCCGGTCGCCGTTATACGAAGTCAAAATGATCCGGGTATCCGGCATCAGTCCCAATAACCATGCTGGGAACTGCCGTGAGCACTGCTCCGTCTTTCCGTGCCGGGGCGGCATTGTGATCATCAATCGGCCGATGCCCTCCTTCCCTCGGCTGCGGATATAATCAGCCACTTGCTCCAGGTACAGCCCCACCAGCCGGTGATGCCGGTACCCGTGATACCATGGGCTCACATACTCCGAAAAATCCACCAGGTGCCGCCTGGCCAGCGTCCGCTTTGCCAGCTCAGCCTGAGCAATAGCAGGATCTATGACCTGTAATAACTCAGCCACGATTACCGCCTTGTAAATCAGACTCAAGCTGGGCGGCCTCAAGCCGCACCAGCACAGTGCCAAGCACCATAAGGCGCTGGCCCGCCTGGGCCACCTGTGGATCAATTGCCGTCAACATCTCAGGCATCCTCTTGCCCGTCCTCCGTCTCAAGCCGAGAACCATCAAGGTTCAAAGTCCCCTTTTCGGGGATCGGCGCAGTGCCGACATCAGGAGATGTCGGCCCACTATCAGCTTTCAGCTTTGAGCTTTCAGCTTCCTTATCCTTCAACCGCTCCGTCAACCTGCGCAGCTCTTCGTCACTCAGCTCGCTCAAATCATCATCCGAGACCTTCTTCATCCCCATGTCCACCTGCGAACGGGGCACATAATCCCCGATCATCTCAAAAAACAGCTTCCGGTCTGCATGCCCCTTATAATCCGGATCGCTCGCCACAGCAATCAACGCCTCGATCACATCTCGCCGATGCTCATACAGCGGCTCCGTTTGCATCACCGAGATGATCTCATCGATCGCCGGGTTCTTCTTCCGCCAGGTATAAATCACCCGCGGCGACTTCAATCCCAACACCTCCGTGGCCAGCTCCGCCACGGTTCCAGGCCACCTGGACCCCCTCGGGCTGGCTTCCCACGCAATATACGCCGCCACCCGCCACGAAAAGCCCAGCTCCTTCAGCCGCAAATAGTCAGAAAACCAAGCATTATTGTCACTGCGAGCTTGCGAAGCAGTCTCCTGCCCAGCCTCCAGCGCCTGCATCGCCGCCATACTCATCCGCATCACCTCATCGCGGCTTAAACCCGCCTCTTCCTCCGGCTCGGGCAGGTCTAACCCCAGCGCCAGCTGCTCCAAATCCTTTGGATCATTTTTCCTGATCACGGTCTTTAACCAGTTCCTCTAATCGCCGCTCCAGCTCGCTCACCCGCACCTTCAGCTCGGTGTTTTCACTCTCCAGTGCCTCGATCTCGCGGTCTTTTTCCGCCAGCTCCCTGCGCAGATTTCGGATTTCGTCTTGCATAGTGTTCGCCTCTATGTTCTTCTGCGTGAGCTCCCTCTCCAGGCGGTCGATCTTCCCCTCCAACCGGCCGATTTCACATACCAGGCCGCCATTCTCACGCTTCAATTCACCAAATTGTTTCCGAAGATCATCCATCTGCTCGTTGGATTGCTCCACCAGCTGGCCTGCCGTCTCCGCAAAAATCTTTGAGACCTCCGCATTGTATTTCTGGCGGTTCGCCCACGCGTTAAACGCCGCAGTCAGCAAACTGCCGGTCAACAACATCCCCACCAATTGCAGCCAGACTGGCATCGCTTAGAACGGGCCGTCAGAGTGTGACTTGCCGATCACTGGAACCTTGCCGCCTGAAAACACGACATGTGTGCCTTTGGAAACCCAATTCTGTATAATAAAGGCAAAAATCAAGCTCAAAATCTCAGCGATCTGCGCCAGGGTAGCATCCAAACCGGCCACCTCGAACTCCGGCGCCACGATCCCGGCCACAAACAGCCCGATCAATCCCGCCAGGTTGAGGCCGGATGCCCAGACCCCCGCCTGGCCGTCCTTCACCACGCCCAACGTCTTCAGCACATTGATCACCACCGCGATCAAAGCCGCAAACCCGCCCAGCGCCATCAACTGTTCAACAAAACCCAATAACCCTTCCATGTTTCTTTTCCTTTCCCAATACCTGATACCTGATACCTGATACCTGATATCTATCCTTATACAAAAACCCACTGCCACCGGGGCGTCGGGGGGACCGTAGAGGGCAAACCACCGCCGGTGACAGGGCGCTCATCTCCTGTCGTGGTCCGAACTGCATCGGACCTGCAACTATAGTTTAAAACATCCCCACACCCGCGTCAATCGACAGCCCATTCGAACCAGCCACCCCCTACCAGCTGATACACCCACAAGACCCCCGATCGCTCGGGGGCCTTGTGAGTAATCGCTTTTTTTGCTTTCTCGCTCATTCAATGTACGAATTAACCAACACCTCCAGTTCACCCATAAACTCGTTAGATTCAACACCATCAGGATATTTCTCTAACAACGGCTCAATTTCGCGGATCAGGCTTTCCAGCTGATCATCTGTTAAATCGCCCATCTCCTCAAAATCGCCAACCTGAAGATCAAAAAACTTTTGCTCTAACCATCGCCTGCGATTGTGTGCCATTTGCGTATCTCCTTTTAGTTGATTTGCTAACACCGCCAGTGCCATCTCCACTGCAGCGGTTTTTGTGATGCCAGTTGCCTGGGTGATGATCTCTAAGCTCTCCAACGCTTGCTCGCTGATCCTGTATGCTACCGAAGTTTTTTTTGTCATCTTAGTAGGCCCCATCGTATCGCATTAGGTTGAGGCTGCCAGCTTCTCCAGCCTTGATCATATCGATCAACCTGCTGGCTTCGCCCTTGGTTAATTTTTCCTCAACGTCATAACCCAGACTGCGAATATAGCCATACTGTCGGCTGGTGGCTGGCTCGTCACGCCAGTGAGTCTGTGTTGTGGTTGGAGGTTGAATCACTTCGTTGATAATGTGCCCATGCTTTGTGTCATATGCCAGGGCTGCAGCATACTGCTCTGAGGGCAAAGTAACCTCTTTTGCATTAATGATTTTGTTGATATCGCGATTATCAAAATACTTGCCATATCCGTCCTCGAGCGTATTGAGCGATCTTACACTGGCGGTCCTATAAAAATCGTTGGTGTCTCGGTTTTTCACTATGATGTTCATGTTTTCTCCTCATCTATATGCTCACTATACATAGTATAGCAAATTACTATACGCTTGTCAATACCATTTTTCGATTATAGGGAAACTCTAATGTTATGTTCTATAATATGTTCTATTCTTAACCCACAAGACCCCCGATCACTCGGGGGCCTTGCGTCCAAAAGAGTAAAAGGAGTCTCGAAGGAGGAAAACCACGTGTCGTGCCTGACAATCTAAACTTACATCACCCCAGTCTCCCTGTCAATCGACAGCCTATTCGAGCCAGCCACCACCTATCAGCTACTCCCTATCCGCTATCACCCTGATCAGCATCGGTAAATACTCCCCGATCGTCTGTGTCGCAATCGCCGTCTCCTCGCCCGCCAGCTGCCACAGCAAAAAATACGCATCCGCCGCCTGAGCCAACATCCGCACCTCGGCATCGCCATGTGATTTCAGCCGAACCATTACCGCATCAAACGCCTCCATCGCCATCTCCTGCACATACTCCTCCGGATACGTTGCGGTCATCTTCGTCATCGTCCCTCCCTCGCTAAATAGAACATCCGTTCCATTATAACCGCTTCCCTCCCCCATTTCAAGACCTTCATTGTTAATCATTTGCTCGTTCATTTGGTAACTCCTTTATCAGATAACAAAAGACCGCAGTGGGCTTTCGAGCCGCCGGAGCTACCAACTCTGAGCGATACTTTTAGCCACACTGCGGACCTTTGTCCACAATTGATTTAATTGTAGAACGGCTCTTAAAAACAAAGCTCGCTCAAAAGAATTGGTAGCTCAACTGCTTCCATTCTATCACCTTAACTGGGCAGTGTCAAGCTCAGCTTCACCCCGTCCCCCCTTTAGGGGGGACTACAGGGGGGTGTATGCCCGATCCCCGGTCTGCTCTCCAATAACCGCACCATCGCAGCTTCACCGGTCACCCACGTCCGCATCGCATCACACACGCTGCAGCGGATGTCCACCACCGTCCCCTCGGCAATGCTCATCACCTCCGGCGCCTGCGGCTCCTCCGCCGCCATATCCACTGCTTGCCGGTACACCAACAGCTGCGTGATCCCACGGCCGTTCCGCCGCACCAGCCCCAGCACATGCCCGTTTTCACACGTCCATACCCGCATTTCATCCATCATAATTTGTCCTTTTTGTCATAGACGCCCAACAGCTTAACTTCCAATCCCGGCCACAAATTAGGTTCTGCCCACCGCTTCACCGGCGCATCCAAAATCACCCGCGCCATCTTGTCATAATCCACCTTAAAGTTTAGTTTACACTTTTCCACTTCGGGCATCACGGGTCGTCCGAATACCTGGTACAAAAATGTGCAGGTTACGCCAACAAGGATGCCAGCGATAAAAGTAAGTAGGGTTTTGTAGAACTTACGTTTCATTGGTAGGATCGCTTTCTAATTTCGCCTTATCTACTATCGAACACAGTACCTGTTTGATAAAATCTTTGTCCATCATCTCGTTGTCGATATGAAAAGTTGGCATCTGTCCAGGCTCCATCGTTTGTGTAATCATCAGAGGTCCAAAACCCTTTTCCCTACAAAGCCAATCCAGGTAGACTCTGACAATTTGTTCGTCATCTAAACCGCAAACATACTGAACAGACCTAATTTCGGCTTCCATCACTCACTCCTTGTGTCTAAGGTTCTATTTGCCACTGAAAACCTTTGCTCACTCGCTTTCGGCGGCGGTGAAATCAATTCACGCCTTGAATGAAATTTATTCATCACTCCTCGCCTTCTATCTCATCATTAGATACTTGTAGAACAAGTCCTTGTTTTTCCTCATCTTCCGATAAGCTAACTGCTCGGCAATCGTTTCATAAAAAAGCCACGCCAGGTAAATCATCATAAAGATTATGTCATTCATAGCTTATTCTCAAATTCTTCCCACGCAAAAACCATATTTTGAAATGATTTTCCATTTGTCATACGTGGCATGTACCCGACAACGGTTCTTACCGACTTACGTAAAGCAAACGCCATGCCCAAATCAAATAAGCATCCTGTAGATTTGCCGTCCCACAAAAACAACACGGCATCACAGTCTTCTATTGCCCTGCGATTGTCATTGCAAATTCTCAACCCAATAGAGTCAAGTTGATTTGTGTCTTTAATCGGGTCGTAGATTTCATGTCCTTCTTTTCTGATTGTTTCAAGTTGCAACTCGATTGCATCAGCATACTCTTGAGTTATGCCCCTTACAGGGCGTATTGCAAAATATTTCATCTCTCCACCTCCACCAAATCCACCTGGTTGATGTCCACCTTCAATATCTCCCCGTTGTCCATCCGCACGCACGCCATCTCGCCGCTCATCGCCGTCACCACCCCCTTGCCAATCACCGTGCCGCCGTCCACCACAATCACCCACCTGGGCGGCTTCTTCCGGTACGCATCCAGCATCAGCCACACCTGCTCCAAATGCCGCTTCGCCTCAGCCAACCGTGAATCGCGCTCCGCAAACAGCGGGTTCGTCTGGATCCGCACAATATGGTCCTGCAGCATCAACGCTTGATATTTTTTATCCATCATATGATCCATTCTCTATAATAACCTGTACAACCATCCACAGCGGGTAAAAACCCGCCGCTGCCAAAATCACAACCAGGGCCACACCTGCCAGCTCATCCATCATCACGCTGCCTTCCCACAGCAGCTGCACCGCACATCGCCGACATTAATAAGCCAACACACGCCCCGATCATCATCCCAATTACCATCCACATCCACCAGCTCATTTTCTATCCTTTCAGCTTTCAGCTATCAGCTATGCCTAAACCCACACCCATCTTCGCCATCCAATCTGCCAGAACCAGGGTGATCACATGCCCGTCTACATCCACCGTCTTCCCATCATGCACCGCCATGTCCGCCCCGATCCAGGCCGTGTCCGGCCAAACATCATAAAACGCATAGTAATACCAGGCGCAGGTCTTCACCGCAGTGCTCACACGGTCATCCCTTTTAAAAAGCACCCAAATCACCACGCATTGGTCTTTGATAATATTTACAAGGTTTTCATACTTCACGATCTGCCCCCGCAGCGGCCACAGGATCACCCCGTGCTGGATCCCGGCCTCGGTATATCGCTGGGTGATCACCGCATCCGCGCTCTCCCATGGGATCGAAACCAGCCGTTGATCCCATGCCTTCTGAAAAGCACGCTCATCACCGCTCAAAAAGTGCACCCGCCGCCAGCACTCGTGGTTCAACGTATCCTCCAGCACAACCACACCGTTATCTCCTGCCATTATGCAGCTCCATACATATCTGGCGGATACCAACACCCGCCCACCACCTCGATAACCCGGATGTTCCCCACTTGCTGCGGGCGGGCGATCTTGCCTTCATCCTCCAGCTTCTCCAGGTGATAAGCAACCATGCTCGTCGTCGTAAGCCCCGTCCCCAGCATCATTTCCCGGTACGTCGGACTGTTCCCATCGTGCGTCGACTTATAATCCACTATAAACTCAAACAGCTTTTCTCTCATTTCACACATAATCCCTCGCTTTTTCTTTTTCCGTTTTCGGTCTCCCGTCTCCGGTCCTTCTCCAATACCCCCTATCCCGCTTTTCAACCGGCACCCAATCCACCCCCAGCGCCTCAAACACATCCTTTTCTTCGGGCGTCTCCATCGCCTCTCTAGTCGGGA
Organism: Pseudomonadota bacterium; assembly: GCA_029556045.1. The sequence continues at coordinate 25,251 of JAKQGS010000346.1, forward strand.
TGGCAAACGGACCTTCCCCGTCAACCAGCCGCCACACCCGGCCTTCATTCACAGTCCGGCAGCTCATCCGCCCGCCCCCCTTTTGCCGGTCCGTCACCAGCCACTGGCTGAAGTCCGCGCTCCCCGTCCGCAGCGTAAAGATCACCGCCTGCGGATGCTCCCCGCATCTGCTGCCTCCGTCTCCACAAAAATCCGATTCACCCCACAGGTGATCCGCCAGGCCGCTTTCCATAATCGTTCCGCACCAAAAGCCGATCCAAACGCCCCTCGTAAATCTTCAAGCGTCTCAAAGCCCTCATCGGCCAGCTCCTCCGGCCGGATCTGCCCGGGTTCATGCACCACCGTCAGGTGCAGCACCACCAGATCATTGCCCTCGGGCGTCCACCCGATCCTCTGCCCCAGCCAGTGCAGCGGTTTATCATCCCGAAAAATCCGGGTCAAAAATCCTTGGTGCGTCCATTCGATCCGGTCACCCTTCTCAACCGGCACCATCATCGTCCTGGCCTCACCGTTTCGTAATCGTTCTATGCCATACACCACAATCTTTTCCATCAAAATCTCCTTTTTTGTCATTGCGAGCCTGCGACGCACTCCCCGAACCGTCAGCGGAGCGGGGATCAATCTCACAAATTCCACTTCTCCTCAAACTCACTCTGCCGATCCATCAACCACTTCCACCGTTCCCTGGCCTCCTGCTCTTCCCGCGTCGGGCACGGGCTGGACCAGTTGCACTTCGGCTCCAGCGCCTCCAACGATTTCAACCGCACCTCAGCTGCAGCATTCTCCCTTTCAAATTCTTCCTTATTGCACATGTTTTCCTCCAATCCTTTCCTTTCAACTTTAAACTTTCACCTGCACCCGTGTAGGAGTGTATATTCACCCTTTTCGAGTGTAGTTTCTTTACCCAAAAAACCTTCACATACATCATTCACCAAAAGCATCAGAATCACCCCTAAAACCGCCATGGCAAAAAATTCTCGGTATCGCTTAGAAACCTTCAATAAATAACATATATACATATAAAATTGATTAAATAAGCCATTTTGATATGATCCAGGCCTATGTAAATTGCCTCGTCTGTGTAGGAGTGTAGGTTGTGTATATTTTCCAGGGTTGTGTAGAATATTTTGTTTTGTATTTCCCATCGTCGCACATGACAAAACAAATTTTCTTTCGGTCTCCAGGGCATAAAAAAACTTCATAATATTCACTCCTTCACTTAAAACGGTATCTTTTCCTGTTTTTGAGCATTTTTCTTTCCTTTTTCGATGTTTTCCCGGATCAAATCCACATCCACACCGTATCTTTTCGCCAAACCCTTCAGTCGGATCTCGTTTTCATCAAAGTAATATGCAATCCCTGTGTTTTTCCGCCCGCCAGGCACCAATCCCAAATCGTTTTTCATATAACGCCCTACACCCGGGCTGGTCAGCCGCTTCTTCCGCCGCGCTGATTGCCCTTCTTCCTCGTCGTCATCCTGGACGTTTTCCAGGTCGATCAGCTCATTCGCAATCTTGGCCACGTCCCCCGGGTGCGTGTACCGCCGCCCGTCCGCATCCACCTGGGTGTGTTCCTTCTGTAAATCCTCATACAGCCAGATCTTCCACAGCGCTTCCACCACCTTCGCAAATACCGTCATTGACCGGCCCAGGATGATGTCCTGGTTATACGCTCGCAGTAGGCTCCGGATCTCCGCTTTCAGTGCATCGTCCCCCTTGGCCAGCCGCAGCAGCGAAGTCGTAACCTGGTTCAACCGGCTCGAGATTTCCAGATCGATATCCTCTTCATCGATCTCAATCTCCGGCTCCCAGTTCGTCAGCCGCCAGCGCAGACACATATTCCGGATTTCTCGCGCATGCTGCCGCATTTCATTATTCATCGTTAGCTTGACCCCCGCCTCCTTCAGCTCGATCGGCTCCCTGGGGATCAGGTTCATCGTCAACGACCGGGTCGCCACCGCATCGTCTTTAAATTCCTTCCGCATGGCGATCAGCTTCGGGCAAAATGTCGAAAACGGCTGCACCACGAATATCCGTTCCCCGTTCCGATCCCTCGCCTCCACTGTCCGGCTGATCGGGTTGCCCTTCATCGCCCCCAGGTTCAAGAACTTGATGATGTCATTCGCCATATCGCCGCCGTCGTGCAGGTCCGCTTCATCGATGAACACCGTCCCTCGATACATCTCCGTCGCCCTGAAGAACGTGCTGGCCGTGTTGGCCCCACTTGCCGTCATCATCCGGTAACAAACATGCCCCACCCGCCGCATCATCTCGCTCTTCCCCGATCCGGGCTCGCCCACCGCCCGCAGGTAGGGCAGCGCATTGAACGCGTCATAAATCCACGTCAGCAGCACGTAATAAGCCACCAGCTTGGGCCATACCGTATCCGGCCACAAATACACCGACCGAATATACGCCTCAATGATCGCCACCAGCTCCCTGGTCGATTTCACCGGCCCTAATTTCGATGGGAACAGCACCACTTCCTGCTTTACAAACGCATTTGGCTCGCTCGGGTAATAGCGCACACCGTCGATGTCCACGTATGGCTTCTCACCGATCTCGCCTTCGGGATTGCGGTACGCCAGCCTGGCCTGGTCCTGCTCCGGATCATATAGATACTCGATCAGCCACCCGTTGATGATCCCGCCCAGCGTTTCCCCCTCCACCAGCGTTTTCAGGTCCCGTTGTTCCGCTGTTTGCCTGACGGCCTTCAACATGTTCTGAAAATCCCGCACCCCGATATTCAGCGCTTTGGCCAGTGACGCCCGGTACTGTGCGATCACCACATCGTCCATTCGCGCCACCAGCTCCATCGCTATTCGTGTAGCCTCCTCCCCATGGGCACCGGTAAGTTGGCCCGCCTGGACGCACACCATCTCCACCCAGGTCTCAGCCCCTGCCAGCTTATCCCGTACACGCTCCCTTTGCAGCTCATCGTCAATCCCAGCCGCCGCCAGGCTCTTCAGCCAGTCGTTGGCATCCCTGTCGCCCTCCCGGCTGTGTTCATCACCCCAGCTCACAATCCTGATCAGCGGGTCACTGATCTTCTCCAAATTCTTTCGAGCGGATGTCTCCCCGGCCTTGTCAGAGTCCATCGCCAGGTATAGCGCCCTGTTTTTGTTCAGCTTGCGGATCAGATCCTCATTGATCGATGTCCCTGCCAGCGCTACCGCCGGGATACCCCACTGTGCCAGCGTGATTGCGCAGGCTTGTCCCTCTACAATCACGGTCTCAAATGCCTCAGGGCACCATTCTGTGTTGAAATACGCCTGTCTTGGGCCTGCCAGCGTCTCAGGGATGTTGTAATGCGTCTTCTCATGCACGCCGCGTCCCGAAAAATACAACACCAGACCGTACTGCATATGGGGATAAACCAGCATATCCCGCCCAATCAGCCCGGGGATCGCCCCCTTCTGCACCCACTTCTCACTAACCGCTACTCCATGCTTTTCGCCCCAAGATTTTACGTTACCCGTCCACCCGAGGATGCCAACAGCAGCAGGAGCATCCAATTGCACACCTTCATATGAAAACTCATTCTTTAGATCCTTGATTAGCGCATCCCTGTTGGACCACTGGCCTGAATATCCCAGGTTTGCCTGTGCAATCGTCTCATCGGTCCATCCACGGCTTTTTACATAGGTCAGGGCGTCAGCATCGGCCAGCAGCCACTTATGAAACACCCTGGCAGCCGCTGTGAACGCATCCTGGCGTGCTCGCGTGGTCATCCTCGTCTTCATATCCTGATGACCCCAATCCGGGTCAGGCAACCCTGCCATCCGGCATAGGATTTCAACCGCTCCCTTGAAATCCGCACCCTTACGCTTCATCACCCAGCTGAAAATGTCACCGTGCTCATCAGAGCTGTTCCAGTGGTAGGCTTGTGCCCGCAAATCAACCACCAAGCTGTCATGCTGGCTGTCCCTGCGATACCTCCCTGTCCCTTCCAGGTGGTACCCATCCGCCTCTATCACCTGCTCGATGGTTAGTTTGCTCTTCAATTCTTCAACGATATCCATAACGTTTCCTCTAAAATTGCTGCGATTATCTGGAGCCCTAACTCAGCCGGGTCCAGCTTTTTCACGATAAAAACAGGCCACCCCCCGCCCGACAGCCGCCAAACCTGCCCTAATTCCAGTTCCGATAATAACCAGTTATCGGAAGTGATCGACGCCACGACCGCTTTTCTACGCACACAGCCAGGCGTACCCCTCCCCCCAATGTAAATGTGAAGTTTTGGAATTTTTCTGCTACTTGTCACAGAGACCTCCGTGGCAGCCGAACACGCACGGGTTACTTGCTTTGATCATGTCCTGTGTGTGGTTGAGTAGGTACTTGAGATGGGATAGATCATCCAAGGCGGGACCCCACATAGGCCCCTGCCCGGTGTAATCAATCGCTGATCCAACCCGGAAGGTGAGAAGGTCGATCAGGAACAGGGCGTTGCCAAGGCATGCCAGCTGACCCTCCAACCCCTCACGCCTGATTTCAACTTCTCTTGTTGGCCTGGCCACGCAGCTGCCTCCCTTCTTCTTCTGCAATATCCGCACGGCCACGGGCTTCAATGGACGCGTCCAGGACGTGCAACAGGATCACTGTCAGCCCACCGCAGACCACCACAGACCACACCAGGACCAGGTTGCTCCAATCCTCCTGGACGACCCACAGCACCGACAGCGGGCCCACCAGCGCCAGCACACCGAGTACATACCTGGCCAGCACCGGCAGATCCCGACGGAACAACCCCCGCCATGGGAGATAATGCAGCAAGGCCATCAGGACACAGGTAAATAACACAGCCACAACACCATCAAACATCAATAAATCCTTTGCTAATCCAGGCCGAAACAACCGGCATAACAAACCGGGTGAGCTCCCCCAGCCCACCCGGGATCAAACATCAAATCGATAGCATCTCGCAGACCTTACCCCAGCTCTCATCCTTGCGTCCGCCCACCTGAAACAGGTACCGGGATGTGGTCCGCAGGTCGCTGTGACCCAGGAAGCTGCTGATCAGCCGCACATCATCGCCCGCCTCAGCCCGCAGCATCGCTGCTGTGTGACGCAGGTCGTGCACCCGCACCAGGTCGGGATCCAGCCCGGCCATCCGAGCGTACTTTTTGACCAGGTCCCGCACATAACGGCTGCTGAGCGGACGCCCAGGGTCGTGCTCCACACCCGGGAAGTGCCTGGCATGATCGCTCAGTGCGGTAAAGATGTAATCCTCAGCGTGCATATCACCCAGCCGTGAAGACGAAGACAACCAATCGGTTATGGCCAAGAAAACAGCAGCAGGCAACTCGTAACGACCACTCGTACACCCCTTGCCCTGCCACCGGTACCAGATCCGCCCGTCACGCTGCTCCAGGTCACCCCAGCGCAGGTTGATCACCTCGCTGTTGCGGCGGCCGGTGAGCACAAAAGCCAGGATCAGCGCATAATCCCGCTTGCCCTGGGCTGTGGTCCGGTCGATCGCATCCAGCAGGGCCTTGACCGAGTCAACACTCAGCGGATGGGCCTTGCCATAGGCCAGGACCTTGGGCCGCTGGACTGCCTTGGCCGGGTTGTAGTGGTGCAGGGGCATCTCGACCCCGTCCACAAAATCCATGTACTGCTGCTTGGCATAGGAAAAGAAACTGGAAACGGCAGCCAACCGCTGCTGGACCGTGCTCTCAGAATATCCCTTGCGCAGCTCGGCCGCCCAGGCCTCGATGTCCGCCGAACCCATCTCCCAGGGCATCTTGCCCGTGAAGTCCATCAGCATCTCCCAGGCCAGCTCATACGCCCGGCGGGTGTTGCCCGCCTTGCTCGACAGCCACAACCCAAAGGCGTTGGCCCACTTGTCATTGGTGGTGGCCTCACGCACATCCAGCCGCTGCGCCTCTTTCACATTCAATAAGTTCTCCATGGCAGTCTCCTTTTATCCCTAATACCAGATCAAATGTGCTACTCTGTAGATGCCCACACCGAAGGGCGCAGCGCTGCCAGGCACTCGAGCGCAAAGTCGTACCGCCAGTCGTTGTAGGCCATCAGGACCGCAATCAGGAACATATAATCGGGCGTCTGAGCGCCCCGCTCCCAGTTTGAGATCGCCTGTTTGGTCAAACTGACGCCAGGTAATTTAACACAGAGGCTCTCAGCGAAGTCCTCCTGGGTCAGATCGATCTCTTTGCGGTATTTTGTAACAATTTTATTGATCATTATCATCACTTGATTGAGAATAACAGTCTGTATATATATTATCAAATAAATTCTAAAAAGTCAATAGCCATTTACTTATTAATCAGGAATGCTTAGAATTGTTAACATGAATAGCAAATCAGAATTCGCCAGTTGGCTTGAACTTCAATTTATTAACTGGATGCGTGAAAGGGGTGAAGTTACAACGCAGCGTGAATTTGCAGAATACCTTGGTCTTGATCAAGTTCAGCTAAGTCATTACATTAATGAACGTCGGAAAAAGCCTGATAAAGCATCTCTGGAAAAGATCGCCGCCAAACTCGGCCCTGAGATCTACGATGTGCTGGGCCTGGCCCGGCCTGACCCCCAGTTGAAACAACTCACGGCGGTGTGGCATCTGCTCAGCCAGGACCAGATCAGGCGGATCCTGGCGATTGCATTTGAGAATAATCACACAACCTCCGTACCCACGGATGACTGACCGGCGTGCGCACGGATGGGAATACCGGCAACCTCACGGATACTGGCAATCACCTGCCCATGAGGACGCCGGTTTGATTTACGGGAATAACGGTTCGGGTCCGTGAGGCCAGCGGTTCAAATCCGCTCGCCCCGACCTCAGTCCCCACGGATGACCACATCCACCCATCCGTGGGGACACAGGTTTGCAAAAACCACACATTCCCCATAACCTCCGTGCACACGGATACCAAAGGCAGGTGATAAAAAAAAGTCTGATAATAATTATCGGAACTGGATTTTTTATTATCGGAACTGCAATCCACCAACCGGAGGCCTCACGGATGAACGCATTCAATTTAACCCTTTCCCAGGTGATCGAAGGCTATAACCTCGCCGCCCAGGCACGCGCGCTCAGCGTCCACACCATCAGGGATTACAACAACACTTTCAATCAATTCAAAAAACATCTCGGATCAGACCCCTATTTTTCAACCATCACCAAAAAGCACATCCGCCAGTTCCTGGCAGCCCAAAAACATCTCTCCAATAAGACCCTGCTCAACTATCACACCGGACTGAGCGCGCTCTATACCTGGGCCGTGGCTGAAGGCTACGCCCACGAGCATCACATGCACGGGATTGACCGGCCCAGGCCCGAGCAGCGCACCATCCAGCCGATCCCCCTCGAGCACATCCGGGCCATGCTGTCCGTGCTCGGCCAATCCAAAACCTACACCCGGCCGGGCAAGCGCGCCAGCACCCACAGCACACCCTGCGCCAACCGCAACCGCGCCATCATCCTCACCCTGCTGGATACCGGCCTGCGCGCCTCGGAGCTGTGCAACGTGAAGATCCACCAGGTGGATCTCGAACAGCGCAAGATGAAGGTGTTTGGCAAGGGATTCAAAGAGCGCATGCTACCCTTCTCAGCGCGCACCGGCCAGGCCATCTGGCGCTACCTGGCAGCGGACCGCAAGGACGATCCCATGGGCCAGCACCTGTTTGCCACCCAAAACGGCGGGCCGCTCACCCGCACCCACCTGCGCCACATCCTCGAGCGGATCGCCGCCCGGGCCGAGCTCCCCCATTACACGCCGCACGACTTCCGCCACACCTTCGCCGTCAATTACCTGCGCAATTACCCCAACATCTACACGCTGCAGGAGATGCTCGGCCACACCACGCTCGACATGGTCAAGCGCTACCTGGCCATCAGCCAATCCGACCTGGATGACGCCCACCGCCACGCCTCACCGGTTGAGAAGTGGGGGTTGTAATCGGTATTTAGTGCCATCCTAAAATATCGGCCATATATATTAATTCTTTTTATGACCGGCGTATAATTATTAACACATGCACCCGTAGCTTAATGGAAAAAGCTTTTCCTTCGCAGGGATAAGATATCGGTTCGAATCTGGTCGGGGGCATGTATTGAACCCATACAAATTATTGCAATTTTCCCAAGAATAAACTATAATGAGTTCACCTGCGAAGGAAAAGCCGGTTGAACCGGTAGAGAGGCAAGGAGAAAATTCTTACCCTCCCCCTTCTCAGCAGCCGCTAAAAAGGCGGCTGCTCCCTTTTAATTTCCTTATGGAATGCTAAATATTGTTCACTTTATCATAATGGGCTTTTCGGTTGGTCTTTAATTCCTTAAGTTTCTCTTGAAGTTTTTCTTTTTCAGGCTTTTTTTCAAGTGAAGCAACAAACATCAATATTCCAATTATTCCAGGAATTATCAACCCAAAACCAGCGGTAGCACATTCAAGCCCAATCCACAAAGCTACGCCAATACCAGTAATAATCAAGCCACCAACCAAATATCCTGCTGATGCGTCGATTTGTGTCTGCAAGGTCGCAATTTTCTCGCTAATTTCGTCAATTTCTTTATCTAACCGAGCGATTGCCAATTCACTTGCTGTGTTATCAACCCCCTTTGACATTGCCTCAAAAACTGGCTTCAAAGATACAATGCCGCCGCTTCTTTTTACAACATGCTCATTACCGCAATGAGCACAAGCGAAACGATCAATATCTTCAGTAATTTGCAGTTTTCCACTGCATGTTGGACAAGATAAAGTTAAGAATTCAGACATTTCAACCCTCTTTTCCCAAAACCACTTAAGTTCGTGTAAGTTAATTATATATGATTTTCCCCATTTGATGTAATATTTATATCATGGATCAACTCTCCACCCCAGAAATCGTCGTTTATGCGCTGATCGTGATCATTTTCCTGATCGCATACTTTAACTCGCCCGATCCCAGCTGACTCTTTAAACCAAAACACCGCCATCCCTGGCGGTGTTTGCTATCGTGCCTACTCGTGGTAGGTCGACTAAGATTGCCTTCCATGCCCATTTTACGCTCTTGCTAGCAACCCATTGAGTGTATGGGACAGATTACCCTGCATGGTGGGCGGCTATCGTGTACTCACTCCAGTACGGCGCCTTTTCTAAAAAGGCAATCAGTGGACGTGGCGGGAATCGAACCCGCGTATGAAGCTGAGCAGGCGCACCCAACAGGGCTGGTTAAGCTTTAAACGCTGTGCTGCCATGGATCTTCCTGGTACCTGCTCCCACACCAGACGGTTGCTTCATCGAATACCTTTCACGCCCAAGCTGAGATTGCTTCCTTTACAGGACGCAAGCAGTCGTCGCTGCGCTCCTCGCAATGACAAAAGTATCTCCTAATCCCTACTCACTATTCCCCATTCCCTAATCCCTTTCCTCCCTCACCATCACATTGCTATCGATCATCAGCTCCGGCCCCTGCTCCCGATCCCACACAAACGCCTGCGCCTGCCGGATGGCCCGGAAGCCCTTCTCGACATGCCAGGCATCCGCCGCGGTGATCGAACTGATCCGCCGCACCTTGACGCCGCCCTCCTCTTTGGCTGCCTCGTGGTGCAGATCCCCCAGGTGCCACTCCCGGTAGATCGTCTCACCCCAATCCTGGGCTCGCTCCTGCTGCATCAGGTTGAAGATGCGCTTGCCCTCCTTGCCATGGGAAAAGCCGATCAAATTCACGCCATAGCGCACATATTTCCTGGGACCCGGGTTCAGGTCCACCGCCACCGCCTCGCAGTTTTGATAATAGGCATGCAGCGTGTACACCGCACAGTAGCTCAGCGTCTTGTCGTGGTTGCCGGGCACGTACATGATCTCCACCGGGGCGATCTGACGCAGCTGATCCACCGTCCACACCAGCAAACGCACCCCGCTGTCATACATCTTAGCCCAGCGCGTGTCCGTGTCTACCAGCGTGCCCCCCGTGGTCATGCTGGTGGTGTTGTCTACATGGAAAAAATCCTGTCCCACCGGGAACAGGATCAGCTCGATCGGCAAGCTGTAATGGCTCACCTTGCCCAAAAAATCACGTACAGTATCCCTGTACAGCTGCTCAGCGATCTTCAGGTCGTAATCCTCGCCGGTCTCCTCGCCCCAGGCCAGCTTGCCCAGGTGCAGGTCCATGATCGGCAGCTCCAGCATCTTCCGGCCGGGCTGATAGCTAAACAGCTCCAGTTCCGGCGCGGGCAGGTCCGCAAACACTTTAGCCACCACATCCGTGCTGATCAACCCCGAAGGCTTCACCCTCAGCTCGACCAAAAACTGGTAATTGCGCCGGGACGTGGCGTGATCCACCCCGTCCTCATCCTTCAGCTTCATCGGCGTATCCCACCAGTTGCGCTTTATTTTAAAGCTGACCACATCCCACTTCAGCGGGTCCAGCCCCATTTTGACCATGATCGCCTGCGGGTCCTGGCTCTCCTCCTCCGAAAGCATGATCAGGCGCTTGGTCGTCCAGGTGCCGTCCTCGTGGTAGCTGCGCTCGTCCAGGTCCTGCTGCTTCTCCTCGGGCGTCTCCATCTTCTCTTTAAAACGCACATGCCGCCGGATCCCGGCAATCTGCATCTTGGCCGCCTGTTGTGATAGGATGGCGCCGTACAATTCCCGCATGATGTCCTGGGCCAGCCCCTTTCGGCTGAGCACCTCCCGGTCAAACGCATCCAGTTTCATAAG
>JAKQGS010000349.1 GCA_029556045.1 Pseudomonadota bacterium
GGAAGTGGAAGACGGTGAAGAGCAGGGGGCACAGGTGGAGGTGGGAGTCGAAGTCAAACTCCGGAAAAAGGGGCAGACGGACGACGGCAAGCCCCACCCCTATACCCGCTATAAATGCCGCCGGTAGGTCGTCCTCCGGCCGCTGGATGAACAAGGGGAAGTGATTCGATGAAAACAAGCTCAAAGCCATGGCGGAAGATCCTGCTTGGTGCTTGTTTGATATTGGGTGCCACCGGTGACGGTGCGATCTTTTCTCCAGTCTATGGTGACAGTCTTTTTGGTGGCCACGACACGGAATCATCCGGTCCGGTGCTTGACATCGTTTCCTGGGAACAAGACCTTTCGGTGGTCGATGGGGACGCGGATTTTGAAACAGCGGTGCGTAAAAAGGCTATCCTGATCGACATCTTTCCGCAACCGGATTGGGGGCATGTTGACTGCGCTCCGGTCAAAGAGGTCGATCACACGGTTGTCTGTATTTTCAATAGTCCGATCTTTATGAATATGGCCTTGGCCCGAGCTTCCCTCATGATGGAATCTGATGCTGGATTCATCAGCGACCGGGAGCATTTGGACGGTGTAAATGGGGGCATTGCCAGCCAGGCAGAAGGCCACGATATTCCCGGGGCCGATCTTCGTCGGTTTTGGGAGGCCTATCAGGCATCCCGTGAGTCCCAGCCGCCTTTGGAGAATACCACCTACGACCCCGATTTCCTGAAGATTGAAGAGGAGTTTTGGACCCGTTTTGTGGTGCCGCAGCTGGCCAATGATCCCAACACCATCCTGATTGCCACCAACGCACGCGATGACATGGCGGCCATCGTCTCTCATGAAATACTGCATGCCCAGTATTTTGCGGAGCCTGAATTTCGGGTGATTTCCCATCGCTTCTGGCTGCAGCAGGTGACCGACACCGATCGGGAGGCCATCAAAACCAGCCTTAAACCATTTTATAATACCGATGATGATGATCTGGTGGCCAACGAGTTTCAGGCTTATGTGCTGATGCATCGGGCGGAACAGCGCCTGCTCAAAGAATTTGTCCCCCGTTATCGTCAGCCCCTCTGGGACGCAATGACCGCGGCTGGCCTGAGACCGATCCAGGCCCGGATTTTTTCCACCGGTCGCGGCGCTGTCCCAGCGACGCTGGAAGTGATTCATGGGGCCCCCAAATCCGCCGCCAATTAATGTTTTAAAAATTAAGAGGACAAGGCGGCGAGAATTGAGCGACGAGATAGTATGCATGAATACAGCGAGAAGTGAATGACGAAGCCAACACAGTCATCTTACTTTTGAAGACATTAATTTGAGGATTAGTTATGACGGATGCATCCCCCTGGAGCCTATTTGGCGCTTGGTATGAGGAGGCCCAGAAGTTAAAGGTTGCCTATCCCAACGCCATGTCCTTGGCCACTGCCAGCCGGGACGGCCTGCCGGCGGTTCGTATTGTGCTGCTGAAAGATTGGAACGAGCGGGGGTTTGTGTTTTACACTAATCTCGGCAGCGCCAAAGGCCACGATCTTCAGGAAAACCCCGTGGCCTCCCTCGGTTTTTTTTGGGATGCCCTGCACAAGCAGATCCGCATCACCGGGAAAGTAGAGCCGGTGGACGAAGCGGAGGCAGATGCTTATTTTGCCAGTCGCCCCCGCACCAGCCAGCTGGGAGCCTGGGCATCCAAGCAGTCGCAGGTGATGGAAGGACGATTTGATCTGGAAAAACGGGTGGCCCACTTTGCCGTCCAATATCCAGTGGGAGCCATACCCCGGCCTCCGTTCTGGTCCGGATTCCGGGTGGTGCCTCAACGTATGGAGTTCTGGATGGAGCGACAGTTCCGGCTGCACGAGCGATTCGTCTATGTGCGCAACGAGGCTGGGGGATGGGATCGGGATTACCTTTATCCCTGATGGTTCGGAAGAGGCCACTCTTTAATCTATCGATGAAAAATGAAAAGAGGCTTGGACCGTGCGTCCAAGCCTCTTGAGTTTGCGGGCTATTGCGTGATTCTTATTGTTCCACGCAGAGCACGAAGTTCATGGGGACCGCGCACTGGTCGCTCATCCCATTCGAGATTGCGGCGCTGGTAACGCTGCCAGGTGTCCCAACACTGCTATTCGTCATCTCATCTGACCAGTCGCTGCAAGTATTGGCGCTGGTAGTCCAGTCCGCGCTGAGTCCCGTGTAATAGAATCCCGCTGCATTCACCAGCCCATTGGTGAGGGGGAAAGTAAAGATCCCATTGGCGTTGGTGGTGCCAATCACTTTGTTTTCACCGGCGGTGAAGTATTTGGTATTAGCAGCCAGCACCCAACTAGCGTCTACGCCCATGTCACTTGAACAATCCGCCGTGGTGCAGGCGGTTCTCGTGCTCCCCGCGATCAATGCCTTCCAGGTTCCGTCATAAGGCTTGCCAGTGCTTGACATGCATAGGCTATCGGCTCCCACAATGCCGCCTGATCCGTCATCCATGTCACCCGTGGTGGTATCGCTGGCAAAAATCCGCTTGGCGGTGCCGCAGGTGACTGTCACATCGGTGACGTTGGCGGTCACAGTACCAAAGTCATTGGTGAGGACACAGTATTGCCCGTTGGGATGAACGATGGCTCGCACATCCAGTTGATCACCGCTGTTGACCTTTTGGGTAAAGACAAAGTTGCCGTTGGCAGAAACATTTAACAGTTCGTTGGTGGCGTAGTTTTTGAGTTTAACCGTGCCGGACAGACCGGACACTGTCCCCCCTACGGTATAATTCTCGGTGACTGGTGGGTTATCGGTGCAGACGATCGACACCGCATCCTCCGATGGTGTGAGTGCGGTCTTCTGCGGAATGCCGCCGCCCACGTAGTACCACTCATCCAGATCTCCGCGGAGGATGTCATGGACCCAGCGGTAGCGGACGTTTTCATAGTTTTTGCTGCCGTTGGTGATGACGCAGGTCTGGCCGGTGGGATTTTCCGAGACACTGACCGCAAAGTAGCCCTTTACCTCGTTGCCACCATAGAGCAGGGATGTGTCGAAGTTGGTCTGGCTATTGTATTCGGTGATCTCTTCTTCGGTTAGATCCCGGCTTTCGTCGGAATTTTTCATAGAGTGAATCTGAAATTCAAAGGTGGTGTCTTCCCCCTGCGCACTCACTGTCAGGGTCTGGTCATCGGTGCTGGCCAGTTTGAGATCACCTTTGAGGCCGGACACTGATCCCGAAAACTTGTGGGTATAGATGCAATTGCCTTGGATGGCAAACTCGCTGCCGGTTTTGTCCGCCAGGTCGGTCACATCCGGAACATCGGCGACGGTGCCGGTGGCAGGCTCGGGGGAACATTCCCGTTCAGGAATCTTCGACAGGTCGATTTTCCATTTGGTGGCGCTGGCGGGGATTTCAAATTCCAGCATCACCAGGTGCCACATATCCGCATAGTTGTTGGTGGCGGATCCCGCGCGATAGAGTCACTTGGTAAAACGGGTATAGGTCACCGCGGCATCGGTGGTGCCATTCGCGAAGGCCACGGGGGTTTCGCTTTCATCCAGCCCCTGTGCAGTGACGGTCACCCCATCCGGAAAGATCATGCCGCCCAACGTATGATCCACCAGACGGAGGGTCATTTTTCGCACGGTTTCCCCGGAGGAATTGGTGACGGTTTCTGATTTGGAGGTCCCCCCTCCATCCTTAGGTTTGCATCCGAATCCCATCATTATGGTCATTAACAAGGCTATGGTACGCATGACGATCCTTTCCCAAAATAATTACGAGGGGGATTCGGCACGGGTAACGTTGAAAATGAGGAATGTTAAGTTGGGAAAAAACGAAAGGAGGGTAAATTGTTAATGAAATACTGCGAGATCACGACTGCATAATTTTACGGACCCGGACGAGGTCACGTCCGGCCCGAGGTTGAATCTTGGGTCAACCGTTGGCGATGGGAATCACCAGCACCGGCTTTCCTTCTCCCAGCATGCTGGAAAACGGGAAGCGTCCGATATAGAAGGGATGTTTGTGGATGGTCTGGTGGCGGCCAAAGGCCAGAATCTGAGCGCCGCTGGCCGTGCTGGCTTCGCTCACCATCGCCGCCGTTTCCCCCGTGCGGATCACGGTGTCGACTTTGGCAAAGGAGCCTTTGCTGGCCTCCCGCGCCATGCGGGAACGCTCGTCCAGGCGATCCTGCAGACGTTTCACCACACTGTCAAAAACCTCCTGGGGTGGCAGGGTCAGGACGCTGGTGCTATGGGCGGTGGCCAAGGCGGTTTCCAGAGACGATTTCAGCAGTTCAGGGGAGAGATTGTTGATGTGCAGATGATACAGGTTACGTATCCCCAAGCGAGAGGCCCATTCATAAGCCCGCTGCACTGCGGATACCGATCCTTCCGCCAGATCGTCCGCAATCATCATGCCGAGGTCGCCGGTCTTGACGTTCATCCGGGCGTTTTCTGTGATCACCAGTACGGGAATCGGCGACTCGGACATGAGGGTCAGTGCGGTGGAAAATCCCTTCGGAATAAAGCGGTGCGAAGAAGCCGCCGCACCGGTGATGATCAGGGAAGCCTGATTGGCCATCGCATCCGAAATGATGGCGTCTGCCGAACGTCCTAAAATGGTGTTGACGGAAACCTCCAACTCCTTCGGCAGGGTTTTAGCCAGACGGGTCAATTCTTCACCAGCTTGGGTCAGGCTTTGTCCTTCGTAAGTTTGAAAGAGATCCACCATTCCTGGCTCATGAATCGCCATGGCGGACCAGCTGGTGCCAAACCACGGCTCGATCGCATGCACCAAGCGGAGACGTCCATTGATTTTCAAACAGATATCACGGGCTGCGTCCAGCAGCGGCTGTAGGGCTGGCCCGAACTGAACTCCCAAAACAATGGTTGGTTTTGTGTTTGATAGGTTGGCGGTCATGGCATTAAATCCCTTCCCAGCAGGCATGGATGTCCGGTTACCGCTTTACCATGGCATAGTTTTTTGGGGTTGTCTAAAGTAAAGTCGGTTTAAGGAATACCATAGAAGGAGAATCCCGGTGAGCCAGCCAGTTCCCAGTGATATTGAAATAGCCCAGAGCGCCCCCATCCGCCCCATTGCCGAAGTTGCGGCGGGCATTGGCCTGGACCCGCAGGAATGGGAACCATACGGGCATTACAAGGCTAAGATTCCACTGGAAGTTTGTGCCCGGCATAACCCGCGTGGTCGCTTGATATTGGTGAGCGCCATCACCCCAACCCCTGCCGGGGAGGGCAAGACCACGACAACCGTAGGGTTGGCGCAAGCGATTCGCCAGTTGGGGCATTCGGTGGCAGTGGCGCTGCGGGAGCCTTCCCTCGGGCCATGCATGGGGATTAAAGGCGGTGCAGCTGGTGGCGGTTATTCTCAGGTGTTGCCGATGGAGGACATCAATCTCCATTTCACCGGTGACATTCACGCGGTGGGGGCAGCCCATAATCTGCTGGGGGCCCTGATCGACAATCATATTTACCAGGGGAATAGCCTGCAATTGGATCCGCGTCGCATCCTGTGGCGTCGGGTGATCGATATGAACGATCGTTCGCTGCGGCATATGGTCATAGGCCTCGGAGGCACATTGGAGGGGGTGCCACGGGAAACCGGATTCGACATCACAGTGGCCAGCGAGGTGATGGCCATCCTCTGCCTTGCGCAAAGTTATGAGGATCTCAAAGAACGTATTGGCAATATATTGGTTGGCTTCACCTATCAGAACCATCCTGTTTTTGCGCGGGATCTCAAGGCGCAGGGGGCGATGGCGGCGCTGCTGAAAGATGCTCTGAAGCCAAACCTGGTGCAAACCATCGAGGGGGTGCCAGCTTTTATTCATGGGGGACCGTTTGCCAATATTGCCCATGGGTGCAACAGTGTGCTGGCCACCCGTTTAGCGCTGGGGTGCGCCGATTATGCGGTGACAGAGGCGGGCTTTGGTTTTGATCTCGGTGCCGAAAAATTTCTCCATATCAAATGCCGCAAATCTGGACTTTCGCCTGCCTGCGGCGTGATTGTGGCCACGACACGGGCGCTGAAACTGCACGGTGGCGTACCGCTGGCGCAGGTTCACCAGCCCGATCGTGAGGGTTTACTGCGGGGAATGGAAAATCTTGAAAAACACCTGGAGAACGCCGCCAAATTTGATCTGCCGGTTGTGGTGGCCATCAACCGTTTTAGTTACGATGTGGACGCAGAACTACAATTGATCCAGTCGTGGTGCTCAGAGCGTGGGGTGGCGGCTGCCGTGGCCGATGTGTGGGCCCACGGGGGGGCGGGCGGTATCGACCTGGCCCGTCAGGTGCTGGATCTGGCGGATAATAATCAAAAATCAGTTCGTATGTTATACGCATTGGAAGATCGCCCCATCGATAAAATCGCCACCATTGCGCGGGAGGTCTATGGGGCCAAGGAAGTGGTCTATGAAAACCGCGCCCGCAAGCAATTGGCCCAGATCCAGGAGCTGAAATTAGGACACCTTCCCATCTGCATGGCCAAAACCCAAAAATCGTTTTCCGATGATCCTGGCAAACTGGGGCGTCCGCGGGATTTTACCCTGACCATCTCGGAGATTCAGATCGCGGCAGGTGCCGGATTTGTGATCCCAATAACCGGCAGCATTGTGCGGATGCCGGGTCTCCCCAAGACTCCTTCAGCGGAGGCCATCGATGTCGCAGCGGATGGTAAAATCGAGGGGCTTTTCTAAAGGCGCGCGCGTCAAATGGCTCGACCTCCGATCAAAGTGAATGTAAAGCCTTGTAATTTAAAAGATTTCTTTTTGGCACGACGATTGCTCCATCAATCGTAACGGCCCGCTGCAAAGGAGAATCATCATGGTAGCCACGAGCAAAAAAGCACCCCGCAACATTCTGACGGTTGGATTGATATTAAACGAAGATACCCCAGCTTTTTTAAAGTACGTGGATCGTCTGGCGATTCGCCTGGGTGCGGAGCTGCGATTAATCCACGCCCTGCCACAATGGGAGAACCATCTTTGGTCCGGGTATCTCCCTTCCGAATATCTGAGTGCCGACATCGGGCAATTTGTGGAGGTGCGCAAAATTGCACAAGCCCGGGAGGCCATCGATGCGGTGATTGAGAGAGTGGGGTTGGCAGCGGCATTCAAGGTTAACATCGCATTTGGACGCCCCGCAGAGGTGATGCGAGGCGACGCCGTTACCAACGGCTCCATGATGATTCTTTGTGGTCGGTCGGCCAATTCCAGCGGTTTGAAGGGGTTGTCCACCTCGACCACCCTGATGCATGACACACCGGTTCCCCTGATGGTGGTGCCGCAGGCTGCCAGCCTTAAAAATCTGGACTTCCAAAATTGGGTTTTGGCGGATGATCTCAGCGCGGACGCCAGCATGCAGGGTGCTTGGGATCTGGCGCGGCAATTGCGGGTGGAGAAGGTGACTCATCTCCATGTGTTCCCCTTGTCGCGGGATGAATTGGCGGGGTTTCCGCAATACTATCTCGAAGCCGCGGCCAT
>JAKQGS010000369.1 GCA_029556045.1 Pseudomonadota bacterium
CGACGATTTTGCCCCCCGCATTTTTGCGGTGTCTGCCGCTTTGGTTTGGGATCATGAAAAGGGGGTGACCTACCTCACCCACCAGGAGGGGGCTGGAGAATTTGAGGGTGGTCTGGCCCCGTGGTTTCGTCCCTGGGAAGCGGGTCTGCCACCGGCTGGAACGCCGGTGACCCTGGAATCCCAGGGCTCCGATCAGGATTATTTGACCACCGTCGCGGCCGTGCAGGAGGATATCCGCTCGGGACGTTTTTATCAGTTGAACCTTCTGCGATATTTCCGCCTCCATGGCCTAGACCGGGGGCAGCAGCTGCTGGGGCGGTTTGCAACCCATGCGGGGCCTTTTGGCAGTTGGCTCCGTCTTCCCGATGGACTGGAAGTGATATCCCTGAGTCCCGAGCGTTTTGTCCGGGGGACCCTGCTTGGGGAAAATTTTCAGGTCATCACACAGCCCATCAAGGGGACCGCGCCCCGCTTTAGCGATCCAGCCCTGGACCAGGAGGCGGCTCAGGGTCTGTTGGCCAGTCCCAAGGATCGGGCGGAACTGGCGATGATCACCGATCTGATGCGAAACGATCTGTTTCAGGTCTGTCAAAGCGGAACAGTGCGGGTGGAACGACCATTCGAGCTGCAGTCTTTTGCCAACGTTCACCACTTGGTCTCGACGGTGTCCGGCTGGGTGCAACCCCAGATGACCTGGCAAACCTTTTGGGAGCGGTTATGTCCAGGAGGATCCATCACCGGGGCACCCAAGGTTGAGGTGATGAAAGCGATCCGGTCCTATGAGGGGCGGGATCGGGGGTACTTTATGGGGAACTTTTTTGCCTGGGATCCCGGCAGGGGACACCTGGACTCATCCATTCTGATTCGCACGGTGGTGAAGCAGGCCGGAGGCCAGTACGAATTTGCCGCTGGAAGTGGTATTATTTTAAGTAGCGAACCTGAACAAGAACAGGCTGAAATTGCAGCAAAAAGCCGGGTTATTACCAACTAAGATTGAGGGATGACACGGCATTTGCCCGATTTTTATGCATTGCCCCAACGGGCAAACCGCAGGGAGGCGGAATTCCTTGGCTCAACTCGATATCACACAAGCCATCATTCTGACGATTCGCAATGAATTGCGCACGGCGCTGCGGGCCGAACTGAAAGCCCAGGGGTTTGAAGCAGATCATATCCACCCGGTCACCACAGTGGCTGAATGCCTCGACAAGGTTCAAACCATCGACAATGCCCTTTTGATTCTCGATTGGGATATTGGTCCGGACCAGGTTCTGGAGGCACTGACGGAAAACCGGCGTAACTCCAAAGTCGAGGCTCACCCCGCCTTTCTGATCACATCGAAGATGGACGAAAACATCCTGGCCATTGCGGCCGAGTATTATGTCTCCAAGGTGCATACGGGGGAGATCAGCCGGAACTCCATCAAGGACCATTTGGATGATCTGGTGGAAGAGGTTCGTCATCTGTCGCCGCTCCGCCAGGTGCTGATCACCGTGGAAAAAAAGCGTGCGGTGGGGGATATGTCCGCCGCGGTCAAGGTTTTGGAACAGGTGCTGGAGAAAGCCAGTGACAATACCCGTCTGATGCTGGAGCTGGCGGAATGCTACATGGAGACCGACGACTGGGACAAGGCGGAAGCCTTGCTGAAGAGAGCGGTCGGGGAAAATCCCAAATCACCGCGGGCCATGCACCTGATGGCGCGATGCTACTTAAAAAGAGGTCAGATCGATGGGGCTGTCAAAGCCCTTGAACGAGCCCAACTGGCCAGCCCCTACAATGTCGAACGATTGGATGAACTGGGGCGCATCTTTCTCGATATCAACCGGCCCAAGGACGCCAAGGGAGCATTTGACGAGATCCTCGACTTTGCCCCTGAAAGTAAAACCGGCAAGCTTGGCAAGGGAGCCAGCATGCTCTTGATGGGGGAAATCAACGAAGCGCTGGCGATGCTGAAAGACTCCGCAAACACCCGGGAACTGGCGGCCATGTTCAACACCGCCGCCATCTGCGCCATTCGTCAGGACAAACATGATGTGGCCATGAATCTCTATCGCACGGCGGCTGGCATATTGGGCAACAACAACAAAATCATGGCCCGCCTGCTCTACAATATGGGTATCGGCTACGTCAAATGGGGCAAGGTGGACAAAAGCATCGAATGCTTTGAAAAATCCTCCGACTTGGATCCGAATTTTGCCGATGCCCAGCATAATCTCAAAGCGGTCCGCTCCGTCAGTCAAACGGCTAAAAAGAAGAAAACGGCCCCCGCCAGCAGGGCTGCGACGGCGGAGG
>JAKQGS010000398.1 GCA_029556045.1 Pseudomonadota bacterium
TTGATGCTAAAGCGATTTGCTCCCAATCGGCGCCCGATGGTGGACAAAAACCCGTGCCACCGTGTGACATCCTGCAGCAGGCTGCTGCCTGCCCCCCCTCCCACCGCATGGGGGGAGGGACACCCGCAGTTGAGATCCACAAAATCCACATGGGACAGCAATGGTTCCGCCACCCGGCAAAAGTCGTCCGCGTCAGCGGCCATCAGCTGTACCACGAGAGGATAGGGGCGCTCGGTGGGGGGGAGGAGAATTTCAGGGCAAAACGATTCCATCCATCGGGTGCGGGCGGGATGGGTTGGGGTCACCCGCATAAACGGGGTCCACAAAAAATCCGGTTGGGAGGTATGGTAAAACCACAGGCGGGTGGCGAGATCGGTCACCCCCTCCATGGGGGCCAGCCCAACCGGAACGTCGGACAGGTCAGAACAGCCATGGGGGGCAACCGTCATCGAATTATGGGTCAGCGTTTCACGCTGCGGTTTGACTTGGAAAGGATCTTCTTCCGCAGGCGAATGGTCTGAGGAGTGACTTCAATCCACTCATCGTCGTCGATCCATTCGATGCATTGCTCCAAGGACATCTTTTTGATACCGGCCAACTGGATCAGACCATCACTGCCGGCGGCCCGCACGTTGGTCAGCTTCTTTTCCTTGCAGGGATTGACGTTCAGGTCGTCATCCTTGGCGTTCTCTCCGATGATCATGCCCTCGTAAACCTTGACGCCGGGACCTACAAACAGCACCCCGCGATCTTCCAGAGCAAAAAGGGCATATTCCACCGTTTCACCGGCCCGATCGGAGATCAGACTGCCGTTGACACGGTGGGTGATTTCGCCGCGAAACGGCACATAACCAAGAATCTCCGAACTGAATAGACCCTCACCGCGCGTGGCGGTCATATAGCGGGAATGGATCCCAAGTATTCCGCGGGTGGGGATCTCAAATTTCAGGCGAATTCGGCTGGCTTCCAGATTTTCGTAACTGGTCATAATCCCTTTGCGGGTTTGCAGCATTTCGGTCACTTCGCCGCTGTATTGCTCCGGCAGGTCGAGGGTGACCCGTTCCATGGGTTCGGTCTTTTCGCCGTTTTCATTGGTGTGAAACAGTACTTGCGGGCGGCCCACCATGAATTCCAACCCTTCTCGACGCATCTGCTCGATCAGAATGGCAAACTGGAGTTCGCCGCGGCCCAGGATGCGGAACTGGTCTGCGCTGGCGCTTTCCTCAAAGCGCAGGGCCACGTTATATAGGGCTGCACGCAGGAGGCGATCCCGTAGTTTACGGGACTGCACCGCTTCCCCCTCCTGACCGGAGAGGGGAGAGGTATTGATGGAAAACACCATACCCAGAGTGGGTGGTTCCACCTCGATGCGCGGCAGAGCCGGGGTGCTGTCGCTGGAAGCTAGGGTGTCGCCGATATGCACTTCCTCATATCCCGCCACGAGGCCGATATCACCGGCCTCCAGGACATCCACCTCCACCTGCTTCAACCCGTCGTAGGAAAGGACCTTGGTGGCCAGAAAGCTCTTGGTTACCGGTCGGCCCTCGGAATCCACGCTTTTACAGAAAATCTTATCATTTTTCTTGACCGAGCCGCTCAGCACCCGTCCCACCCCCATCTGTCCCACGAAATCATGAAAGGACAGATTGGCCACCATCATGCGGAACGGGCCTTCTTCCACTTTTGGGGGATGAACGTAATCAAGAATCAAGTCAAACAGGGGTTTGAGATCGCCTTTTTTCTCTTTGGAAAGCAGATGGGGAACCTCATCGACATCCAGGGTACACCAGCCCTCGCGGCCGCAGGCATAAACGATGGGGAATTCAGTTTGTTCATCCGAGGCCCCCAGTTCGCAAAAGAGATCGAAGGTGTGATTGATCACCTCCTGGATGCGGTCGCCGCTGCGAACCTCCGGGCGGTCCACCTTATTGATCACGAGAATCACTTTTAGGCCGGTTTTAATGGCTTTTTCCAGCACAAAGCGGGTTTGGGGCAGGGGGCCTTCCGCGGCATCCACAAGCAGCACGGCACCGTCCGCCATACCCATGATGCGCTCCACCTCACCCCCAAAATCGGCGTGTCCAGGGGTGTCGATGATGTTAACCTTGGTATCACCAACCCGCACCGAGGTATTTTTGGCGAGTATGGTAATGCCACGCTCACGTTCCAGATCCATGGAGTCCATCACCCGGTCATCCACCTCCTGGTGGGAGCGAAAGGTGCCAGCTTGCTTGAGGAGAAAGTCCACAAGGGTTGTTTTCCCATGGTCAACGTGGGCGATGATACAGACATTACGGATGTTCTTTGACATGAAGGCCTCATTGGGGTCGTGAGCGGATACCAAAATATTATGACACAAAAGCGCGAAATTACATGAAAACACCAAGGGACG
>JAKQGS010000410.1 GCA_029556045.1 Pseudomonadota bacterium
GTGGAGTCCTGGCCCTCCGGAACCGTGAAAATCCGATAGAGGCTCTCCACCGTGGCGGCGGCCTTACGGTGCGGATGAAGGATGTCACGGGATTCGGTCACAGGAGATTCCAATGAAAATGGTTGCCTCAGAGACTATCGAAGCCAGTCCTGCGATGCCTGTTGATTCTGACGAAGCTCCTCCACCAGGATATCGTAGTCTTCGTTGGTTTCCTGTATGGTAAAAAGCAGATTCAGACCGCTGGGACTGGAGTTCCAGCCTTGCAATCGCGCAGAGACCACCGGCGAGGGCAGATGCGGGGCGGGGCTTTCGATCTGCAGTGTATACTTATGCGAACGACTAAATAGTTGCGTGATGTCGTCTTTTTGCATATCCCGCTCAATGTCGCCGCGGCTAAGTTCTGCCTGCAGGTGTCGAGCCCCCAGTGAAATGGGGCGCAGGTGAAACAGCAGTTTCCATGGCCCCACCCGTAGTGACAGGCTCACATGGCCTGCAAAGGTATAACTCGCCTGATCCCGCTCGATGGGGGGGAGATTTTGCAGCAGGCTGGTATCCATGCTGGTCGGAATTTCCATGACAGGCTCCCCCGGTGAAACGGCTGAAAAAGGTTCAAAGGCAGCCCCATACATACGCCAAGTCCGCGGGACGATTCAAGAAATTAAAACCACCACCCCCATAAATTCCGCAATGCTGCGAACGCTGGAACAGGTTGATTTTTATACGGTAATTTTCCATGATAGCCGCAACAATCTTTACGAAAGGAGCGGAGATGGGGGTTAAATTCAAGGGCACGATGATCAATCCGGTCGAAGTGCAGGTGGAGCATGAGGCTGGAAACCAGATTATGACGATGGCCCCCAAAGACAACGGTGGGGATGGCAGCCGCTTTTCTCCCACCGACCTCTGCACCGCCAGCCTGGGGGTCTGTATGACCACCATCAT
This sequence comes from Pseudomonadota bacterium, assembly GCA_029556045.1. The sequence continues at coordinate 943 of JAKQGS010000410.1, forward strand.
GGGGATGTATGCCCGCGATCACAAGATACCGCTGGAAGGCATCACCTTTGAGCTGGAGAAGATCATGTCGGCTGCTCCCCGACGCATCGCCGCCATTCGTGGGACGGTGTGGATTCGCTCCTCCTGCAGCGAAGCGGAGCTGGCCCGGATAGTGGATGCAGGCCGTCATTGTCCCGTGGCTCTTTCGCTGCATCCGGATCTCAAGCAGGAGATCACTTTTGTGCGTCGGGATTGATACCATCCGGTAAGATTTCACCTGTTTTGAAAATCATAAAAAATCCGATGAAGAAAAATATTTTCATCGGCCTATAAACTTTTGCAAAAGCCTGCCGATAATGCAGCCAATCCAAGCATGAGTCATTCACCTGAGGGAGGGTTGGGCATGAAATTTTTAATGGCGATCTGGGTACTGGCAGCGATTGCAGGGGTTTCGGTGGGGTGTCACCTCAACCAGGAGGGCAATGGTCTGCAGCAAACAGCGGAGCAGTTTGAGCCGATTCCTGCCATGGTCTCAGCCCCAACCAGTTTACCCAGCGAAAACCGATCCTCTCCCTGGAGCCTGGGACTTCAGCCCACCGTACCGACTTTGGTGCAAAAACTATGGATCGTAAAACCACAGGAGCAAGGCCAGAACTTCAGCCTGCTCAACCAATCGGCTGCGGATACGAGCAATTTTGCACACTGAGCGATCGATCATCCAGGATCGTCCGCTAAAATCATGGAATAAAAAGGGTTTTTGAATTTATGCAAATTTAATCAAAAACCCATTCTGGCCCCATATAGGTTCCGTATTCTCCCCGGTGAACAACTTCATCAGGAGAATCCGGACCATGAACACCATGATTCACAAATTAACGAAAACCAGCTTGTGCTGCGGTCTTTCCATCCTGTTGGCGGCACCCGCCTGTTACGCGCAAACGCCAGACTCCTGGTTCGCGGAGGGCGCAGCAGCAATCCGCCAGGCGAAACAGACGACTCTGCGACCACAGCGGGCCAAAAACGTCATCCTCTTCGTCGGGGATGGGATGGGCATGTCCACCATCACCGCCAGCCGCATTCGGGAAGGGCAGCTACGGGGACAGAGTGGTGAGGAAAACAGCCTGGGATTTGAAAATTTCCCGCATGTGGCCCTGTCAAAAACCTATAACACCAATGCGCAGGTTTCCGACTCCGCCGGAACCGCCACTGCCATGGTGACGGGCTACAAAACCAAGATTGGCGTTCTGTCCCTGAATGACAACAGTGTCTATGGTGTCTGTGACGGAACCCCGGCCAACCAAATCAAAACCATCGTGGAATCCGCCGAAGAAAAAGGTCTGGCCACCGGTGTGGTGACCACAACCCGCATCACCCATGCCACCCCTGCAGCGAATTACGCCCACTCCCCGCACCGGGATTGGGAAAACGATACCCTGGTACCCCCCGAAGCCAAAGAAAAGGGCTGTGCGGATATCGCCCGGCAGCTGGTTGAAAATCCCTATGGGGACGGCATCGATGTCGTGATGGGGGGAGGTCGCCGCGAGATGCTGCCTGCCAATGTCATTGACGTGGAATCTGGCAAACCCGGCCTGCGTGCGGATGGACGTGATCTGATCCAGGAGTGGTTGCAGCGGTCTCCCGAACGTCGCACGTATCTATGGAATCAAAAGGGTTTTGATGGTTTGACCCCAGCGAAGGGAAAGCAGGTTATGGCCCTGTTTAACTACGACCATATGAATTTTGAGGCTGACCGCTCCCAAGATGTGGCGGGGGAACCGTCCCTGGCGGAGATGACCACCAAGGCCATTGAACTGCTGGCACAGCAGGAAAAAGGGTATTTTTTAATGGTGGAGGGAGGCCGCATCGATCATGCTCACCATGCGGGCAATTCCTTCCGCGCGTTGCAGGATACCATTGCCTTTTCGGAGGCGGTAAAAGCTGCCCTACGCAAAGTGAACCTGGATGATACACTGATTATTGTCACGGCTGATCATAGCCATGTGTTCACCATGGCTGGTTATCCTCAGCGTGGTAACCCGATTCTGGGCAAGGTGATGGAGCCCACCAATGACGGTACTCCCGCGCAGGTGTTTGCCAAGGATTTGATCGGACTTCCCTATACGACTCTGACCTATGCCAACGGCCCCGGTTACATCGGCCCATCCGATACCCAGGCGGAAGGCCTGAAAACCTTTCCGCACAAGATGAAAGGAGCCCAGCCCAACGGCATGGGACGTCCGGACCTGACGGAGATCGATACGGAGAGTCCACAGTTCCTGCAAGAGGCCATGGTGGCCCTGGAGGATGAGACCCATGCGGGCGAAGACGTGCCGGTGTTCGCCAACGGGCCACGGGCTCACCTGCTGCAAGGGGTCATCGAGCAGAACGTTATTTATCATTTGATGGTGGAAGCCTTCGGGTGGAGTTATACTGCCCGATAAACGTCATACAAATTAGTTTGAGGGGACACCATGGATCGGCGCGCCTTTCTCAAGACCACCGCAGGGTCATCATTGCTGTGGTTTGCCACTCCGGCCTTCTGGACCAGTACGGTCATGGCACAGGATGACAGCTTGTGGGATCATATCGATGTGGGGGTTGCCTCCGGCGATCCTCACCCCGACAGCGTCCTGCTCTGGACACGGGTGCCTGCCTGGGGTCGGGGTGGCATGAGCGAGGGGGCACTGCCCGTCATCGTGGAAGTGGCCACGGACAAAAGTTTCAGCCCTCAGGTTATCGTTTCCCGCATTGAAGTCATCACCGATGCCGCGCGGGATTTTACCGTTAAAACGCGGATCGATGGATTAACCCCCTATACGACCTACTACTACCGCTTTCGCACCGATCAGGGTTATCTGAGCGAGATGGGGCGCACCCGCACCGCTCCTACCGAATGGTCCTCCGATCGGCCGGTTCGATTTGCGGTCGTGTCCTGTCAGGACTATACCGCTGGCTACTACACGGTCTATGACAGCCTGGCTCAGGATGATTTGGATTTTTGTGTGCACCTTGGGGACTTCATTTACGAAACCGGTAAAGCCTCTTGGCAAAAAGGGCAGGTACGCGCGGATTTGATTGGGGGAGGAGAAGCC
>JAKQGS010000423.1 GCA_029556045.1 Pseudomonadota bacterium
CGAACCTTCTTCTTCGGCAGAATTGGCTCGATAAAGGACCATTGCTCATCCGTGAGGTTCATGTCCTATCCTTCTTGAAAAATTCCAAAAAGGATAATATATTTCGTGATCTATGCCACCCTATTTATGAGACGGCTTCTAATTACCTGACTAGCCGAGAAGCCATGGTTTACCAGACGATTGATGTTCCTGTCACAGCGACCTCCCTTAAGTTCTGGCGCCGATACTCACGTGCCACATGGGGGGCATATTTCCGGTATTTCTTAAATGAGAATTTAATGGAAACTCCGACCGGGTCGAATACCACTTGGACTCAGGTTACCTATGATATCACCGCCTACCGCGGCAAAACGATCACCTTCTCGTTTGGGATATTTGACTATTATTGGGCAGGTGCTGGAGACCACGGTGCCTGGCTCCAGGTGGATGATGTCGCGATCGAGTGAGTCTGACAAAGCGTCAACGACACGAAGGGGCTTGGCCCCTTCATAATAACATCCCTCAATGCCACCTCTAAACTGCGATTGTTGATCAAATCTTTCAGTGTTACCATGCTGCCCGATGCAAATTTATTATCTGAGCAAGAGGGGACAGGCATGGTAGCAGAAGCTCGTCGATGGATGCGCGCAACGTTCTGGTGTTTAATGGTCATGGGTCAAGCTGGTCCAGCCTGGGCTGAACGCAAGGAGCAGGGTAATCTGGTGATCGATGGGATTCCCGATATCCCGTCCACCGTGCGTGAGCGCATGCTGCAATACCAAAACGTCCGCGGTGCCGCTGTGGCAGATTGGTTGTCGGGCGATGAAGGGCTTCTGATGTCCACTCGGTTCGGGGAAACAGCACAGGTGCATCATATTAAAGCCCCCGGTGGGGCCCGCACCCAGCTGACGTTTTTTAATGAACCGGTTCGCGGTGCGGTGGCGGACACCCGCCTCGGGAAAAACGGTTTCTATTTTCTCAAGGATATCGGCGGTAATGAATTCAGCCAGATCTATTATTTTGATCGGGCCACCGGACGTTCCACCATGCTGTCCGATGGTAAGTCCCGCAATGGCCGGCCCCTGTTGACCGATAAAGGGGATCGCTTTGTATATTCCAGCACCCGGCGCAACGGCAAAGACACTGACATCTGGTTAAGTCGTGCCGATGCCCCCGACAAGGCGGAAATTCTGCTGCAGGAGGGAGGAAGCTGGGGGGCCGTGGATTGGTCGCCGGATGATAAAAGGCTGGTGGTCAGCCAGTATATCTCGGCCAATGAATCTCGCATTTTTGTCCTGGATGTGACGGAGAAAAAGTTGGAACGGCTGTTTCCTGACCTGAAAGAGGTCTCCTTTGGGGCCGTACAATGGGCCCATGATGGCAAAGGTCTTTATTACACCTCCGACGAAGGAGGGGAGCACGTCAATCTTTGGCACTACGACTTAACGTCCCAAAAGAAAGTCCGGCTGACCGCGGATATTCCCTGGGATGTGGATGATGTGGAGTTATCACGGGATGGTCAACATTTGGTCTTCTTAACCAACGAGTCCGGAATTTCCCGCCTCTATATGATGAGTACCCATAACAAAAAGTACGAGCGACTCAAAGCCGTTCCGGAGGGGGTTATCGGGGGGCTGCGCTTTCATCCCCGTCGGGGCGACCTCGCAATGACCCTGTCCACCGCGACCTCACCCGGCGATATCTACGTGTGGTCGATCGGCAGGAAAGCACTGCAACGCTGGACCAATAGCGAAGTGGGCGGTCTCAGTGAAGCATCGTTTGTGAGAGCGGAGCACTTCACCTATCCGACCTTCGATCAGGTTGATGGCAAACCACGCCAGATTCCGGCCTTTTACTATCGCCCCAAAAAAGCAAAGGGGCCGGTGCCGGTGGTGATTATCTTTCATGGTGGCCCCGAGGGCCAATCCACTCCGGACTTTGGGGGGCTCACCCAATATTTTGTGAACGAACTGGGTATGGCGGTGGTGTTTCCCAACGTCCGCGGCTCCACCGGATACGGGAAGAGTTTTGTCAAACTGGATAACGGTTTTTTGCGGGAGGATTCGGTCAAGGATGCTGGCGCTCTTTTGGATTGGATTGCCAAAAATCCTGCGTTGGATGCCAAGCGGGTGGGGGTTATGGGAGGATCCTACGGCGGCTACATGGTGCTGGCTTCCCTTGTGCACTATAGCGATCGTATCCGCTGCGGTATCGATAGCGTCGGCATCAGCAATTTCGTCACCTTTTTGAATAATACCCAGGATTATCGCCGCGACTTGCGCCGGGTAGAATATGGCGATGAGCGAGATCCTAAGATGGCAGCGTTTCTGCAGCAGATTTCCCCCACCACCAACGCTTCCAAGATCAAAAGTCCCCTCTTTGTGATTCAGGGACAAAACGACCCCCGTGTGCCGGTGGGTGAAGCGGAACAGATAGTGGACGCGGTACGCAAGAACAACGTTCCGGTGTGGTATTTGCTGGCCAAAGATGAAGGACACGGTTTTGCCAAAAAACAAAACCGTGACTACTCGAACCAGGCCACGGTGCTTTTTCTGCAGCAGTTTTTGTTAGGGGAAAAAACCCAATCCCACTGATCTGCGGCAGCGTGAAACACAGGCGGCGAATGCTATGCCCCATCCGCATATATGGAAAATTTCTGGTGGATGAAGCCGCAAAACACTTTTACGCCCTGGGCTTGCACCTTATCCTGTTCATGATGGCGGAGCCATTTTGACGCAGGATAGGGGCATAATGCGACGAGTGTTGTTGATTGAGGACCAGGAGGATCTGGCCTGGGTTACCGCCCAGTGGATGTCCCAGGATCAATGGCATGTGCAAACGGTTGAAAACGGTCGAGCCGCTGTCGATCATCTGGAGTATGACGCCAATTATCATCTCATTGTCACGGATTATTTGATGCCAGAGATGGATGGGGAGCAATTCCTCATCCTTTGGCGGCAACATCCCCAGTGGTCCAAAATCCCTGCGGTGATGTACTCATCACACCGTAAAGCGCAAATCATCGCGCAAACTCTGGGTGTACCCATAATCAGCAAGGGGGATGTGGATCAGAAGGCATTTCGAAGCGCCATCCAGAGGATTATCTCCCCCCGTTAACAACAGTTCAATGATTGAGGCACCAATGCTCGGTCAGGCCACCTGGTAAACGCACTGATGATGACCCTTTTCCTCACAAATCGCCTTTTTGATTTTAAGGGCCGGGGCGTTGATGATCGTCGGCATGGCGCTGATCAACTGCTGTCGGTATTGGCATAAGAAGGCGCTCACCACCGGATCTCGATCAGCAGACGCATACAGCTGCGTCTTCAGACGACGGGTGATGGTAAAAGCGTTTTTCCCGGTGCTCTCCATATCGTAGGAATATTCGCCACCATAGTACGGCATATTGCCGATGTAAGAGTGCAGCAGGTGAGGGACATTGTCCTGATGCTGATAAATGGGAAATAAAGCCTCGTGATAGGACTCATCTAGCGTCAGATCTACCAGCTGGTGAATGGTGTCTTCGCTCAGTACCTTGTTTTGCAGGAGGTTCCGCACAAGATCTAGGACGATGGTGGTGCTGATCACCTGGTCGTTGCTGGCAAACAGCAGGCTTTCCACATTGTAGGTGTGAAAAAGATTCAGTGTAAAGGCCGGGCCTTTGGTGTTGTTGAGAAAAACGATGATCGGGTGCAGCTCCCGCAACTTGCTGTACATGTTCAATCGGTAACGATCCGGCAAAGGGAGATCCACTTTAAAGCGGTTGGCGACCTGCCAGTAATTGATGCGGCCATCCAACATGGAGGTGGCATCGACACCAAAAAACTTGGAGATCACCATTAGCTGGGAAACCAGAATGGCCTGCTCCCCGTTTTCAATACGGGAAATTGCTGATTGGTGCACCTCCAGCACTTCCGCCAGCTGGTGCTGGGAAACCTTCGCGGCTTTGCGCAGCCGACGCAGTGTCGCCCCGATTCTTTGCTCTGTGGTGACGGGGGGCGGTGGTAATACGTTTTCGTATTGGGAAATCATAGGACGCTCTCAATCGCTTGGTGTCCGTGTGGTTAGAAACTGCTCCAACCACGGGATGAATTCATGGATGTTCTCAAGATGAGGAAAATGCCGGGCCTGTTTCCAGGTGGTGACTTCCACATTCTTGAAGCAGCGGAGGACCTCGGTTTGCTGCTCGGCTGGAGCGATAATGGGATCATCCCCCCCCCACAGAACCGCCGTTTGCTGGGACAGTGGGGGTTTTCGCAGGTGATCGATCGACAAGGTCTCGTAGATTCCGAAAAATGCCGCGAGATCAAACCCACCACCGGTCGCCATGATCGCCAGCTCGACATACTTTTGCAGATGAACCGGCTCCACCCAATAGTAGTATAGCAAATTCGCATTTGTTAGCGCTACATACAATTTCTGAGTGATGTCAGGATTTCCGGGCAGCGTCAGGACTGGCGCTAATTTGAGCAGAGCCTCAGCCGTCGTGGGTTGACTCTTGCGATAATCCTCCGCAGAAAGGGTTACAATCCGCCGCAAACAGGCGAGGGTGGCCAAGGCCGGTGCGATGAAAACGCATCCTTTCACAAGATCCGGCAACTTTTGTGCGAGCAGCACGGCTCCGTGCGCCCCAAAGGAATGGGCGATGATGACTGAGGGGCCATGTTTCTGGGAATGCTCGGTGAAGTCGCGGAATAAGGTTTCTTGCCAATAGCTGAAGGAATATCCAGGGAAGTCACTCCCCCCGTGCCACCGCAGCTGGGAGGGCTCATTCCAGAACGTGGTGGCGTATTTGGGCGATAGAAGGGGACTCAGGATTTGGGCTTCGGCCATACTGTTGAGGCCCGGTCCTCCCGGAATGAAAAACAGGGAGGATGTCATGGCCTTTCCTGATATTCGTTGTAGCTGCCCATGGACTTGGCCTCATATCTCTTTTTTGTGTTGGTTAAAATTACTGAATGATACAAAACTGCCAACGGAGGCGGTTGAAAGCAAGTCCTGATTTGTGATTAAAGAACAATCATGAGATGATCCCCGCCGGTAGCCTGGTTTCTGCTCTGCGTAGCCGCCCTTTGGAACCGTCATGATATCGTGCATAATTTGGAGGCATGGATTGAGGCCCCCACGAATGACGCTTAAATTTTTTGGGTTGATCCTCCTGGTGTTGTGGCAGGGAGCTTGTCGCCCCGACATTTCCGCAGCACCCAGCGAGGCGGCCGCCACCCCACAGAGTCGTTGGGCTTTGGGAAGCCCCCAGGATCATCCCCTTCCCCCGCTGCCAACGCTCGCATTGCAGGAACTGCGGCGATCGCATCAGCGGCAGCGGGCCCTGGGCTGGTCCTTGGCTCAATCGGTTTGGAAAGAATCTGATGGTCCCAGGGGGCAGGTTTCTCCCGCATGGATG
>JAKQGS010000437.1 GCA_029556045.1 Pseudomonadota bacterium
CACTACCTAATGCTATCACTACAGGTCGGGAAAAAGTCATTGAAGCCGGGATTGAGGTCGCGAAAATGGAGCACGTTTTTTTGGCGGTCAATAAACTGGTGGATCGATTTACCCGGAATTTTATCAGTTAGTAGAGAAACTTGCAGGGATCTGTGATGCGGGTCAGTCACATTGGGATTTTTGCCGATTCTTGCCAATCATTTTTGCGCCATTGATCTGTCAACTATCAGTAATTAGTGACATTTTTGATATTTTTATCAGTTTTTTCACACTCAACCGACCATTTATCATCCATAAAAAGTACAAATTTGTATTTTTTACCGACGTTAAATGAACGGATTTGTAGATAAATCGGGTATAATGAATGGGGGAGGGCCTCAATTCATGTGGAGAAAAGCTTCGGGTGACCTCGAAACCTGGCATCGGTCGGCGTCAAAAAAGCCCCTGATTGTCTTGGGTGCCCGTCAGGTGGGGAAGACCTTTTTGGTTCAAGATTATGGAACCAGAAGCTTTCGCAGATGCCACATCTTTAACTTTGAAGCCGAAGCGGATCTCAAAAGTGTTTTTCAGAAGAATTTAGATCCTGAGCGAATTCTGAAGGAACTCTCCTTCCGTCGTGGAGAGGCGATTGACATTCTTTCGGACCTTGTCTTTTTTGACGAGATTCAAGAGGCCCCTCAAGCATTAACAAGCTTAAAACACTTTAGGGAAAAAGTTCCCCAACTCCACCTCATTGCGGCCGGATCGTTATTGGGGCTACATTTGGCGGAGGGTTCGTTTCCAGTCGGCCACGTCGATTTCTTGCACTTAAATCCCCTATCTTTCGAAGAATTTGTTCGAGCAGCCGCCCCACCTATGGTCTATCAAACTTTGCGGGAGGCTCTGACAGCAGGGGAGGGGCCCCCAAACCTGGCCCATGACGTGCTCTGGGGGTTATGGCGTGAGTATCTGGTTACGGGTGGACTACCGGAGGTGGTTGGCCATTTTGTGAAAGACAGAAGTGCGCCGCTCGTTCGAATGCAACAAGTGCGTGAAACACAAAAGAAGATCATCACAGCCTATCTCGCAGACTTTACGAAGCACTGCGGCAAAACCAATGCTATGCATATCGAGCGTGTTTGGCAGGCAGTTCCCACCCAATTGGCTGCAGCTCAAGATTTAACGACGGGACGCTTTAAGTTTAAGGACGTGGTGCCTGGGGTCCACACCTACAGCCGCCTCGTCAATGCCATTGATTGGCTCAACAAGGCCGGGCTTGTGATCAAAGTGCCCGTTTGTCACAGCGCCGAAACCCCCATTGCCGCATTCACCAAGGAAAATATGTTCAAACTCTATTTGTTTGACGTCGGTATACTTGGGTGCATGCTCAATCTCCCACCATCCTCCCTCATGCAATTTGAATTTGGGACCTACAAGGGTTATGTCGCAGAAAATTATGTGGCCCAAGAGCTTCGTTGCACCGCCCCCTCATCGACGCTTTACTGCTGGCAGGAAAATGAAGCAGAAATTGAATTTTTGCAGCAGGGTCCCAACGGGGCAATACCCATCGAAGTAAAATCTGCCACGCGAATCCGCTCAAAGAGCCTCAAGGTCTTCCGGCAAAAATACCATCCCGGTGAGAGCATCATTATTTCCGGAC
>JAKQGS010000443.1 GCA_029556045.1 Pseudomonadota bacterium
GTAGCGGGATTGAAGGTGCTTGACCAGCTTGCCGCCATCGATGGATGAGGGCAGGGCCACCGCGGTGAGGCCATTGGCTGGATGCGAGTGGGCCAGGAGGTCAAACCCCATGGCCTTCACCCCGGAGCGACAGGCCCTCGCCAATTTTTGATGATGAGCCAGACATCCACTGACACCAACAGCAGCCAATTGCTCCAAAGCTACTTTGAGGCTGGCGATCAATGTGGTAGCCGGCGTCCATGCCGTCATGCCGTCCTTTTGGTTGTCCATTTCCCGTTTCAGATCAAAATAAAAACGCGGCCGCTGGCTGAACGCCGCAACGGCTCGATCGGAAAGGACCAAAAATGCCAAACCCGGGGGGATTCCCAGTCCTTTTTGGCTACCAGCCACCACACAATCCACCCCCCATTGATCCATTGCAACCGATTCGGCAATAAGGCCGGAGATGGCATCAAGGATCACCAGGGCCTGGGTTTCTTGTTTAACCAGCTGAATAATATCCGCCAAGGGGTAGGAAACCCCGGTGGATGTTTCGGTCACCTGCATGAAAAATGCCCTGGCGTTTGCATGCCCTTTGAGAAAGGTGCGTAGGTCTCCCAGATCCGGCGAGGCACCCCAGGGAAGCGTAAAAGTCTTAACGTCGCAACCGTACGCGGTTCCCATCTTGCGCCAGCGTTCCCCAAACTTGCCCCCCTCGATAACGACGATCGTGTCGCCGGGAGCCGTTAGGTTGGTCATGGCGGCTTCCATTGCACCGGTTCCGGAACACGTTAATATAATAGGTGTTTTAGTGGTGCCAAAGAACGGGGCCAGAAGTTTCTGGCATTGTTGGAATTCGCTATAAAACTCCGGGGTGCGGTGATATATCGTGGTGCGCAGTCCTGCCTGAGTAGCCTCACGGGAAACGGGAGTGGGGCCCGGACAAAAAAGTCTCTGATTGATAAAGGGGTGATGGACCATGGGGCAACCTCTTTCCTCAGACGATTTGTCTTGATTGACGCGCAGACAATTTAGCACGCAATAAGTTTAGCAGTTTGGATTGAAAGCTCTATGGGAATGTTACTCCTTAGTCTCCTGACACTGGTGCTGGCACCTGTCGTCTATTTCGTTTTTGCCCGCCGCAGCAGCGGTGTGGTAAAACTGGGATCAGGCATCGTCCTGCTGGATCGACTGATCTTTGTGGCGGTGGCCGGATTGATACTGATTGGCATTTTACCGACGGCGGTGGAGTACTCCGGACTGTGGGCCATCGGTGTGGCGGTGATTGGCTGGTGGGCCCCCAGTGTCTTTGAACACCATTGGAAATCCCTGGCGGAAAAAGTTCATTTTGTCCCCCTGATCTTTGTTCTGGTGGGATTAACGGTGCATGGATTTCTGGATGGACTCGGTATGGTGGATGTGGGTGGCCCTGGTCACCAGCATCCAGAATTATTTGGGGTGGATCGCTTTCATTTGTTGCCCTGGGCCATCGTGATGCACCAGCTACCGGTTGCCATGTTTGTCTGGTGGCTTCTTTATCCTCAACATGGCTGGAAACTGCCCACGGTCGCTCTTTCCGCCATCGGCGTCGCTTCCATTGCCGGGTTTGTCTTTCATGATGCCATCATAACCGGCGACAGTGGCACCCATGCCATGGGCCTGTTCCAGGCCCTGGTGGCGGGTTCTCTCTTACATCTGGTAGTTCATCGCCACTAGAAGTTGTTGGCAGGCCTCAATGGCCGGTCTTTTCACCCGAGGACGCAACCGACGGCTGACCACCGCTCTTGCTGGCGGCCTTGCGCACGATGGCTGGAATAGGAATGGCGATCTCTCGCCCGATCTTTAGTCGTTTGGCGGTTAGTTCGGGATTCATGGAGAGGATCTGCTTGACGTTAACACTGTAACGACGGGCGATGCCTCCCAGCGTGTCACCGCGGCGCACCCTGTGCAGCATGACATCCTGGATTTCCATCATTGGCAAATCTTCCGCAATATCCGCAAATTTATTCAGGTAAGACTCCGGCAGCCTCAGGCTGTATGTTTGCTGGCCTCGCCCCAATGCTGAAGGCGGTGGTGTGACACCTTTGAGCAACTCGGGATTCCACCGCTGAACCTCTTCAAATGACAGCCCCAGGTGACGGGCAACCTCACCCAATTCCACAGGACGATCCACGGCCACCGTGGTGGTGGGCGTGACATCATCAGGATTGGGGACCACGTTAAAACCATGTTCCGCCGGATTGGTGGCAATAATCATGGCTGCCAACAATTTGGGAACATAGTGTTTCGTCTCAGGACGGATATAGGGGGTTTGTGCCAGCTTCCAGAAGTCGTTGCTACCGGATTTGCGGATGGCCTTTTTGATTTTGCCAGGCCCCGCGTTATAGGACGCGATCGCCAGATACCAGTCACCAAAGATCTCATACAGGTCCCGCAGGTAGCGGGCTGCAGCTTCCGTCGATTTAACCGGATCCTTGCGTTCGTCCACCCAATGGTTGATCTTAAGGCCGTAGAGTTTTGCGGTTCCGCTCATGAACTGCCAGGTTCCGGTTGCTTTAGCGCTGCTGTAAGCGTTGTTGCTGAACCCCGATTCAATCATGGCCAGAAAAAAGAGTTCCTGGGGCATACCCTCCCGCTGGAGGATCGGCAGTACAAGATTTTGAATGGATTGACTGCGCACCAGCCATTTAATGAAGTGTTTCCGACCCTTGGTCTTAAAGTAAGAGATCCACTGCTCCACCGTTGGATTGGTGACCACCGGCAGTCCCCCAAAATAGGGGGGTGTGGGGCCATTCAAGCGTTGGCTGGCATAATGGAGGGCTTCCACCTCTTGGGTGTTTTTGCTGCTGCCCTTACGCCCCTTACGTGACTTCCCCCCGGATTTAACCTTTGGTTTCGACTGAAGGTACTGCTGCATGAGATAGGAAGAATAGATATCATCCCGACAAAATTCTCCACCCACATACTCATCAGGAAATTCCGGAGAGGTCTCATCGATGGTTTCGCCAAGCTCATCTCCCACGTCATCGTCTGATGTGGGATCGTTTTCAGCAATGGCCACTTGTTCGGCCAGGGTCAAAATAGCGGCATCCGTAGGAGCCGCATATTGGAGCATATCCCCTCTGGCTCCGGGAGACCCGGCGGAGGATCCATTATTATCGCGGTTCAAGCTGGTACAGGCTGATATCAGGGGGAGGAAAAGCAATCCCATTATTAACGGATAGTATGGGCTTTTGACGTGCAAGCCAGTGCCTCCTCTAATAAAATTTAGGTGTATCCAAATAGGTTATCTGGAACACCGGACTCTCTCAAGACCTGAAATGGCGCTCGATTGGTATGGCCTGAATTATATGAGAATCCTCTAAGGAAATCAGGAGGCTTGCTCTATTTGACCGCGGCAGCAGCCTGTCGCAGCTCCCCTGCTTTCCCACGGATCTGATCGGCAGACATGGTCTTAAAATAAATATTTTTATCGCTTTCGGGGTCCTCTTGCTTAATAACGGCAATCTTATCAAGAGCATCGGCGGCCTTGGCTAGGGCGTTTTTCTTCATGTCTGTGAACTGCGGGTATTCGTCAGCCAGCAGCATAAAGCGGTAGGCGCAGGCGTGGTAAATTTCCAGTTTGCAGTAGAATTTTGCAATAAATTCAAAGCTTTCAGCAATGCGGCGCTGGCCTTTCGCCATATTTTCCTTGGCTTTTTTGGTATGCTCTCCCTCGGGGTATTTTTCGATCAATACTTTCCATTCGTCGATGGCCTTCTGGGTGAACTCCTGCTCCCGATCGATGCTATCCGGCGCATCAACCCAGTAGGATTCCCCCACACGATAGAGGGCGAATTCCACCTGCTCGTGTTTGGGATGAAGTTTGGCAAAATTGGTGTAGGCGATGGCAGCTTCTTCGTAGTGGGCTAACTCAAAATGGCTATTGGCAATGAGCAGTTCAGCGGTAGCGGCGTGTTTACTATAGGGAAATCGTGATTTGAATTCGCCCAATTTGGTAAGGGCGATATCATAATTCTTATCGTCGTAGGGCTCACGTGCAATGCTAAAAGATTTTGCAGGGTCATTGGGATCAAATTCCTTTTCAGAACAACCCGCTAAATTGATAGCCAAAAACATAAATATGAGAGAGAAAAAGCGAGCTTTCGGGTAAAGGAACATGGGGTCAGACCCTTAATTTTATTAATCCATCGCCGATAAATTAATGAAACGGGTCAAAGGAAGCAACCTTTGATAACGATGTGGAAGGTAAGGGACTGTTTTTTAAATAAGTCTGCCGAAATTTCCCCCGGTGGCAAGGGAATCTGTTGGAACAGAATCAAAAAATCGATGAAACGAAGAAGGAGCGGCGCTCTTTCGGTATCCCCCGCCAGGGAGTTGGACTTTTGGTCCTTGCCATCCTGGCCTCGCTGCTTTTGCATTTTGGTTCCTATGTGAATTTATCCTATTTGACCAAACACTATGGGACATCAAACCCCAGTCTGCCATTGGCGACAGAGCCCAAACGAAAACCCATCACGGTGAAGCTCCGCGATAAAGTTAAACGCTCGGACGATGATCTCAGCCAGCGGATTGTGGAAGCTCCCATGGAGAAGACCGCAAAACCCAAGGTTCCTCGTTTCAAGGGGGCACAGGATCACAGCACCGAAAAAGAAACCAAGGTTTCTCCTCTGCGGGAACGCCCCAAAGCCAAGGATCCGGGTCAGGGCAAAAAGGGTGGGACCACCATGACCATTGGCAAAGCCTCCGAACAGTTGGCTGAGCCTCCTAAAGAAATGGTGATGACGCAAAAGGTGAAACCCAACGTCAAAGAAACACAAAAAGCGCAGGAAAAGGTGGTCGAGGGCAACCGTAAACCTCTGTACAACCAGCAGGGATTAAAAATCCAGGCCGGTGAACGCAAGCCACGCAATGCGTTGGAGGCCTTGATGCCCACTAGCAGTGAGCTGGCACAGGTGGTTAAGGAGGGCTATCAGGACTATATCGATGAAGAAATCGAAGAGGGTGATCGCATCGATATCAATACCTCCGATTACCGCTTTATCGGCTATTTCACCGCTCTGAGAAAAGCCTTTGAACTGGTGTGGTCCTACCCCCCTGAGGCGATTCGCCGCGGCCTGGATGGGGAGGTGGTCGTGCAATTTACTATCCTGAAAGACGGATCGGTGCGAAAAATCAAGGTTCTGAAAAAATCCGGCCACGAAATTCTGGACAACGCTGTTGTCAACGCCATCCAATTGGCATCGCCCTACTCCCCTCTTCCCGATGGACTTGGTAAGGACAAGCTCACCGTGAGCGGGACGTTCCGTTATGTGCTATCCAACTATGCTGGCGGCCACTAACCCTGCTTCGTTAAGTCGACGATGGCGGTGTTGCTCGTCGGCGAATAATGCTCATTGACGCCGCATGTCGACTGCGCTTTTTCGCCTTCCTCGCGCCTTGCCCTCCCCGACTTAACGAAGCAGGCCATGTAGTCGACGATGGCGGCGTTGCTCGTCGGCGAAAAATGCACACCGGCAAACATTGCCGTGTTGATCAGTCATCCCTTGCCTCACTCCCGTTGGTATCATGGAAGTATGAACCAAATCCTAAGATATGTGCTGGCTGCCTTCATGGTCCTTCTCCTTTCTGTTCTGGCAGGGGGCTACCTGTTTGTGCGTGAGGTTGTGACGGAGCTGCAGGCCAACCTCACCAAAAACGACCCCGTCGAACTCGGGGCGCGGGTCTTGGACCGCCATGGCGCAGAGATTGCGGTGCTTGGATCGAAGCCACGCATTTGGGTGAGTTTGAACGAAGTCCCCAAAATGGTGCGGCAGGCGTTTATTTGTGCAGAAGATCGCGAGTTTTATCACCATGGCGGCCTCAGCATGAAGTCGATTTTGCGGGCAGCCTGGGTGAATGCCAGACGAAGTGAAACCCGTCAGGGTGGCAGTACCATCACCCAGCAGCTGGCTCGGGCACTCTATTTAGATGGTCAGAAGACCATGAAGCGAAAGATCAAGGAAGCGTTGCTGGCGGTCTATCTGGAGCAAAAATACGCGAAAGATGAAATTCTCGAACACTATCTCAACATGGTTTATTTCGGCAGTGGTGCCTATGGGCTGGCTTCCGCGGCGCGCACGTATTTTGATAAATCAGTGGCCAACCTGACACTGGGAGAGGCCGCGATGCTGGCAGGTCTGCTGCAGGCCCCATCCCGGTATGCCCCGAATCGCCAATATGCTC